>CAZUKC010000094.1:0-7167 GCA_964620375.1 uncultured Ramlibacter sp.
GTCCAACCACTACAGCTTCACCTGGAGCCACCCGCACAACTGGGTGGTGCTGGTGCTGATGATGTTCGCGGGCGCAGCGATCCGCCAGTTCTTCGTGCTGCGTCACGGCTGGAAGCTGGGCCGCAATGCGCACCCGCTGCCGTATGCGGCGGTGGGCGTGGCGGCGATCGTGGGGACGATGGTGTGGCTGGTGCCGGCAGCGCCTGCACCCAAGGCCGCAGTGGCGTCTTCTGCCGTGCCCACGTTTGCGCAGGTCAACGCGGTGATGGAGCAGCGCTGCCTGTCCTGCCACGGCGCGCAGGTGCAGATGAAGAACGTGCGGCTGGATACGCCCGAGGCGGTCACCGCCCAGGCGCAGGCGATCTACCAGCAGGTGGTGGTGACGCGCCTCATGCCGATGAACAACGCCACCGGCATCACCGAGGACGAGCGGGCGCTGGTGCGGGCGTGGTTCGAGGGCGGAGCCAAGGGGCCTTGAGCTTCTGAGGCCTCGCGGGCCTCACCCCATGGTGCGAGGCAGCCACAGCGAGATCGCCGGGAAGGCTACAAGGATCGCCAGGCGGATGATGACGGTCACCACGAAGGGTGACACCCCCCGGTAGATGGTGGAGAAGCTGTTCTCCGGCAGCACGCTCTTGATCACGAAGACATTCATGCCCACCGGTGGTGTGATCAACCCGAGTTCGACCGTCATCACGATGATCACCCCGAACCAGATCGGATCGAAACCGAGCTGCACGATCACCGGGTAGATGATCGGGACGGTCAGGATGATCATGGCCATGGCGTCCATCAGGCAGCCCAGGATCAGGTACATCACCAGGATCAGGATCAGGACGCCGTAGGGGCCGATCCCCATGCCGGTGAGGAAGCTCGCGATCTTCTGCGGGGTTTGCGTGATGGTGAGGAAATAGCCGAACATCAGCGCACCGATCAGCACGGTAAATACCGCCGCCGAGGTGCGGGTGGATGACAGCAGGGCTTCCTTGACCTTGGCGCGATCGATTTGGCCACGCACCAGCCCGAGGATGAAGGCGCCGCAGGCGCCCACGCCCCCGGCTTCGGTCGGCGTGAAGAGGCCCCCGTAGAGCCCCCCGATTACGAAGAGGAACAGCACGAGCGGCGCCCAGATCGCCTTGAAGTCCTGCACGCGTTCGCGCCAGGGCCGCAGCGGGCCAGCGGGAAGCCAGTTCGGTCGTGCGCGCACGATCACCCAGATCGTCAGCACGTACATGAGGATCGCCAGCAGACCCGGCACGATGCCGGCGACGAACAGCTTGCCGATGTCCTGCTGCGTGAGGATGGCGTACACCGCCAGCACCGTTGAAGGCGGAATCATGATGCCCAGCGTGCCGCCGGCAGCGATCACGCCGGTGGCGAAGGACTGCGGGTAGCCGTAGCGCCGCATCTCGGGGTAGGCCACGCTGGAGAACGTGGCGGCAGTGGCCACCGACGAACCGCAGATCGCCGAGAAGCCGCCGCAGGCCAGGATCGTGGCGGCGCCTAGGCCACCGCGCACGTGGCCGATCAGGGAGTTGGCCGCCTGAAACATCTCCCGGCTCAGGCCGGAGACGGAGACGAAGGCCCCCATCAGCATGAACATCGGGATGACGCCGAAGTTGTAGTCGGTGACGGTGCGCAGCGAGGTCTGACCGACCAGCTTCAGGGCCGGCCCCGCTCCAGTGATCACGGCATAGCCTGTGATACCGACCAGGCCCATGGCCATGCCCACGGGCACGCGCAGCAGCATCAGCGCGAATAGGGAGAGGAAGCCGAGTACGGCGATCAGGTCGTTGTCCACGATGTTCTTATCCCTGCTTGGTCGGGACGGCGTCGAAATGCTCGTCGTGCAGGGACTCGGGCGAGAACACGAGACGCCAGGTACGCAGGCCGATCAGGATCACCGCGACCACGTCACCGGTCCAGGCCAGCGCGTAGAAGGGCCAGGTCGGCATGTTCAGGTCGTAGGTCAGGACGTTGTCGACATAGGTCTGCACCACCTTGTCGAACAGCATCGCGGTCTGCACGATCACCACGAACAGCAACACCAGCGTGGCGAAGATGTCGATTGCCCGCTTGGCCCGCTGGCCGACGGCGCTCCATAGCAGATCGACGCAGATGTGACCGCCGCGGTAGCTGGTGGCGGCGATGCCCCAGAAGATCAGGATGCCCAGGAGCATGCGCCCCAAGTCGTAGTGGTCCGGGATGGCCGTGTTGAAGAACTTGCGCAGCAACACGTTGACGAAGATGTTCAGGGCGACCAGGCCCACGAACACTGCGGCGATCCACTCGATGCCGCTGATGAAGCGGTCGGAGAAACTCTTTTTCATGGGGCTTGGCTGCGCGAAACGGGGCGGGAGGCGCTTGCGCGCCCGCGCCGCCCCGTGGGTTCTGTACGGTCAGGCGATCAGAGCGCTGCCTTGAACTTGACCAGGCTCGCCTTGAGTGCGTCCATCACGACCTTCGGGTCCTGACCGGCCTTACGCACGCCGTCCGCCCAGGCCTGCTCGCCGCCGGCAGTAGCCTGACGCCAGGCGTTGATCTGATCGGGAGTCAGCTTGACCAGCTCGTGGCCCGGGGTTCCCTGAAGCTTGGTTCGGCCAGCTGCTTCCACGTCGGCCCAGGGGCCTGCAACCCGCTCGGCCCACTCGGAGGTGCAGTGGTCGTCCACCGCCTTCTTGTGCGTGGCGTTGAGGGCGTCGTACTTGCCCTTGTTCATCACCCAGACGAAGGGGGTGACGTAGATCGGTACATCCATGTGGAACTTCACCACCTTGTCGATACCGAAGAGGGTGATCGAGCCCCAGGGGAAGGTGATCGCGTCGGCGACACCGCGCTCGAGGATCTCGCGGGCCTCAGGGGCCGAGGACTGAACGTTGGTGCCACCCAGCGCCGTCACCATCTGACCGACGGTGCCGTTGGCCGGACGGACCTTCATCCCGCGGATGTCGGTGGGCAAGGTGATTTTGCGGCGGCTGTGGAAGGTGCCCGGGTCATGGACGAAAGCGAAGCAGAACTTCACGTCCTTCATCTCGTTGGCGGCATAGCGGCGGTACCAGTCGTCGATGGCGGCCGAACCCGACTTGCCGTTGGAGAACAGGAAGGGCAATGAGGCACCGGCGATGATGGGGAAGCGTCCTGGCTGGTAGCCGGGGTTGACGAAGGCGAAGTCGGTGATGCCGTCACGCGCCATGTCGTAGTGGTCGAAGGCCTTGCCCAGTTGTTCGGCCGGGAACAGGGTGGGGTTGATCGACCCGTTCGTGGCGCGCTTGAGGCTGTCGGCCCAGGCCTGCAGCCCGGGGTTCAGCGAGTGCTGCGCGGGCACCCAGCTCGAAAGCCGCATGTTGACGGTCTGGGCCTGGACGCCCAGCGTGGCGGCGGCCAGGGCGCCGGCTACGGCGAGCGCACGCACGGCGATGTGAGTCTTTCGGGCGGTCATGGTTGTCTCCTCGGATCGTGGGTCGAAGGGTGATGAAGGTGGGGTTTTAAGGGCAAAGCGGGGCACGGACCATGCTGGTTTTCCTCAGTGGGACAAGGCCTGCGCACGGGCGTCGGGCTTTCGCATCCAACGGATCGGTTGTGCCTTGAGCGGGCGAGGCGGGGCGCCGTGCGCGCGCAGGGCGGCATCCAGTGCGGTGCCGGCCTCGTCGGCGAGGGCGGCCTGGCGTGCCGCGGCCACCGCGCGGGCGGCTGCCTGCGCATCGGTGCCCTGCGAGAGGTGTTCCAGGACGTGCAGCAGGTTGTCCTTGCCCCGCTCGTTGGTGGCGCCGTAGCCCTTGATCAGGCGACCGCACTGGGCGATCTCGTGGCCCAGGGCCCAGTGCTGACGGGTTCCGTGTACCACGCCCTCGAGCCAGCGCTCGATCAGGGCTTGCTCGTTCGCGTAGCGGCTGCCCCGTACCCGCAGCCATTTGAGACTGGCCAGCGCGCGCAGGGCCAGCATGCCGCGCACCGTATGGGTGCCCACCTTCAGGGGCAGGGCCCAGGCCGGCTTGCCGGCGGCGATCCGGCGGCGGTCCCAGGCCTGCAGGCGCGCCGCGAAAGACGACGGTAGCAGTGCGGCGAATTCGGGCACGCCGGGCTTGAAGTGGTCCCAGACCTGCAGCAGGTCGTCGTCCTTCGCCCGCACCTCGGTGCGCACGCGTTGCCAGCGGCTGCTTCGGCTCTTGAGGTCGGCCACGCGCACGATGTCGTCGAACGCCATCCACAGGGCCAGCCAGCGCGCCATCTCGGTGGTGACGGCAAATCCGTGTACGCCCGCAGGATCGATGGCGCGCTCGGCGTCCAGTACGCGCGCCAGGCGCTGCGCGTACAGGTCGGCATAGGCCGGACCCTGGTAGTCGGTGAGCCGCGCGAGGCCCAGGCTCATCATGCGGTGCACCGGTGAGGGAAAGACGGCCAGCGCCTCGGCGTACGCGGGGGGCGCGGTGGCGGGCGCGTCCTCGTCGTCCTCCATCAGCGCCTGCACCAGGGCCGACTGCGCCTGTGCGCCGCTCACGATCTCGAAGGCGCGCGCGAAGCCGCGCAGGCTGGCCTGGGCCGAGGCGCCGCCACCTGCGCCCACCACGGCCTCGTAATCGGTGCGAGCGAAGGGCAGCAGGCCGCTGCCGGCGATCGCGCCGAGCATCACTGCGCTGACCACCGTACCGCACTCGCGCGCGAGAGCCGACATGTCGAAGACGTGATGCTCGCGGCTGAAGGCTTGGGCGATGCGGGTCAGTTCGGCGGCGTCCAGGCGGCCGTCTCCGAGCTGCATGCGTTCCAGGGTGGTCAGGCTGCGGCTGGAGGAGGTGATCACGCGCGTGCGCTCGGGCGTGGCCATGCCGTTGCCGATCTGGCGCACCGTCTCCAGGAGTTCAGAGGAGACGATGGCATCGAGCGCGCCAGGCACCGGGTTGAGGCTGAACACCGGCCGCCGCCCGCCCAGGCGGGCCATCGGGACCGGGAAGACCTCCAGGTAGTAGGTGGTGGCGCCGGTGCGCTGCGCGACGCCGGGGATGGAGGTGGCCTGGGCGGCGTAGCCGGCGTGGCGCGCGGTCTCGACCAGCCACTCCGTGAGCACGCCGCCGCCTTCGCCGCCCAAGGCGCACAGGAGCAGGGTCACGGGTTGGGTGTTGCGGTCGTTCATGACATCGGTTGCAGGGCGCGCACCACAGTGCCACGCAGGCCCGCCCACAAGCGCTCGTGCCAGCGCGGGTTTTGCACCACCTCGGCGCGGTAGAAGCTCGGGCACAGCGTAGCCGCGTGTGCGTTGGCGCCGCACAGGCCGCAGCCCACGCAGCCGTCGATCACGGTGGCCACCGGGTCCACCTTCAGCGGGTCGGGGTTGTCCTTGAGCGTCAGGGTGGGGCAGCCCGAGAGGCGGATGCAGGCGTGGTCGCCGTTGCACACGTCCTCGTCCACGCCGTACTTCACGCGCACCACGCGCTCGCCTTGTTTGAGCAGGCTTGCGATCCAGGGCTTGATGCGGCGTTGGCGTTCGAGCTGGCACTCGCCTTCGGCGATGATGACCTTCAGGCCGTTGAAGTCTGAGGTGAAGGCCTGCTTGAGTGTGGAGCGCATGGTGTCCACCTCGTAGGTGTGCACCTTGCGCATCCACTTGACGCCCAGGCCCTCCAGCGTGGATTCGATGGTGCGGTCGGTGTGCACCAGGCTGTTGCCCTTGTCCTGGGCCAGCGCCTTGGCGGTGTCGGTGGGGGTGGAAATCAGTTCCTGTGTGCCGGTGGCCGAGGTGTAGCCGTTCTTGAAGATCAGGAGCACCGCGTCGTCGCCGTTGAACAGGGCGGACTGCACGCCGGTGAGCAGGCCGTTGTGCCAGAAGCCTCCGTCACCCATGATGGCCAGAGTGCGCCGCTGCATCATGGGCGAGACGCCCGCGCGGCTCGCCAGGCTCATGCCGTAGCCCAGGATGGAGTGGCCAGTCGAGAAGGGCTCGAAGGTGCCCAGGGCATGGCAGCCGATGTCGGCAGCCACGTGCACCGGGCCGATGTCCTGCTGCGCCAGTTTGAGTGCCGAGAACACCGGCCGCTCGGGGCAGCCGATGCAAAAGCCGGGTGGCCGCGGGGGCAGGGGCTGGGTCAGTTGCGCCGCGACGGCGGCCCGGCGCTCGCGGTTGGCGGCCAGCCACTGGCCAGCCGAATCCGCAGCCGCTTCACTCAGGTAGCTTCGGGCGAAGGGCACGAGCCCGCCAGCGACCACCTCCACGCTGTACTCGCCGCCCTGGGGCAGCAGGTCCTTGCCATGCAGCCGCGTCTGGATGTCGCGCCGGCGCAGCATCGTCGCAATCTCCTGCTCGATGTACTCGGGCTGACCTTCCTCCACCACCAGCACCGCGCGCTTGCCGGCGCAGAAGTCGGTCACCTGCTCGGGGACCAGGGGGTAGGTGACGTTGAGCACCAACAGCGGGATGTCGCTCTCGCCAAAGGCATTGGCCAGCCCCAGCTGCTGCAGCGCGCGTATCAGGGCGTTGTAAAGGCCGCCCTGCACCACGATCCCCAGGTCGGCATGCTTGCCAGGCATCAGCTCGTTCAGCCGGTTCTCAAGGATGTACTGGCGGGCCGCCGGGATCCGCTTTTCGTGCTTGAGTTTCTCCTGCACGAAGGTGACTGGCGGGTGGGCCAGGCGCATGTAGTCGAATTTCGCGGGGTCCGCCATCCACTCGCGGGTGGAGATCTTGGGGGGCTGGTTGTCCCTGGCCTCAAAGCTGCCCCGCACGTGGCAGGCGCGGATGCGAAGCTCCAGGATGACCGGCATGTTGGACGCTTCCGAGAGCCGGAAGCCGTGTTCGACCATGTCCACCATCTTGGGCAGGTCGGGGCGCGGGTCCAGCAGGCACATGGTGGACTTCAGCGCGTACGCGTGCGTGCGTTCCTGGATCACTGAGGCGCCCTCGCCGTAGTCCTCTCCCACGACGATCAGCGCGCCGCCGGTCACGCCCGGCGAGGCCAGGTTGGACAGGGCGTCCGACGCCACATTGGTGCCGACGATGGATTTCCAGGTGACCGCGCCGCGCAGCGGGTAGTGGATGGACGCGCCCAGCATGGCCGCGGCAGAGGCCTCGTTGGCGCAGGCCTCCACGTGCACGCCCAATTCACCCAGATAGTCCCGGGCCTGCACCATCACGTCCAGCAGGTGCGACACCGGCGCGCCCTGGTAGCCGCCGACATA
>CAZUKC010000095.1:0-7138 GCA_964620375.1 uncultured Ramlibacter sp.
CGATCAACATCGACTGGGTCAAGGCCCTGGGCGCCAACCCCACCCCGCTGCCCTTCCCCGAGCTGTACGCCGCCCTGGAGCAAAAGGCCGTCGACGGCCAGGAAAACCCGGTGGCCACCATCAACGGCGCCAAGTTCTTCGAGGTGCAGAAGCACCTGGCCCTGACCGGCCACCAGTACAACCCGCAGTCGGTGATGATCTCCAAGAAGTTCTGGGACACTCTCTCGGCCGCCGAGAAGAAGATCGTGCAGGACGCTGCCGTCGAGTCGGCGAAGTTCCAGCGCACGCAGGCCCGCGCCCAGGAAGCCTCCATCCTGGAAAACCTGAAGAAGAACGGCATGCAGGTCACCACCCTGCCGGCTGCCGAGATGACCGCCCTGCGCGAGAAGATGAAGCCGGTGATCGCCAAGCACGGCGAGGCCATCGCCGCCACCGTCTCCGAGCTGCAAGCCGAACTGGCCAAGCAGCGCCGCTGATGGACGCTGTCGCCGAGACCGGCAAGGCACCGGCCCCTGCGGCCAAGCCTGCCGGTACTGCGACGGCCAGCAGTCGCAAGTTCCTGCTGGGGCTGATCGGCGCCGGCATCCAGCAGTCGCTCACGCCGGCGATGCAGGAGGAAGAGGCGCGGGCCCAGGGCCTGCGCCTGCACTACCAGCTAATCGACCTGGACGCGACCGGCAGCGATGTCGGTGCGTTGCCCCAGCTGCTGTCGTCAGCGAAGACCATGGGCTTCGCCGGCCTGAACATCACCTTTCCCTGCAAGCAGGCAGTGATCCCGCTGCTGGACGAACTCTCGGACGAGGCGCGCGCCATGGGTGCGGTCAACACCATCGTCTTCCAGGACGGGCGCCTGATCGGTCACAACACCGACGGCTCGGGCTGGGCCTGGGGCTTTCGGCGTGCGCTGCCCGACGCCGACCTGGGCTGCGTCGTGCTGCTCGGAGCCGGCGGTGCCGGCTCGGCCATCGCGCATGCGGTGCTGCGCCTAGGCGCCGGGAACCTGCGCATCGTCGACAGCGATACCCAGCGCGCGCGCGCCCTGGCGGACGCCCTGAACGCGCACTACGGCCCGCGCGCCGAGGACGCCGCTGACATCGCCGCAGCCCTGCGTGGCGCTACCGGCCTGATCCACGCCACGCCCACCGGCATGGCCAAGCTGCCGGGCCTGCCCCTGCCAGCAAGCCTGCTTCGGCCCGCGCTGTGGGTGTCCGAGGTGGTGTATTTCCCGCTGGAGACCGAGCTGCTGGCCGTCGCGCGCGCGCGCGGATGCCGCGTGGTCGATGGCGGCACGATGGCTGTCGGCCAGGCCGTGGGGGCCTTTGAGCACTTCACTGGTTTGAAGGCCGACCCCGCGCGCATGGAGCGGCATTTCCATCGCCTCATCGCCGAACGCGCCTGATTTCTCAAACCAGACAGCCCGCGGGCCAGCGGCCAGCGCACCATCATCCCCGCGGGTGGTGCTTCGCGTGCAATTGCTTCAGGCGCTCCCGCGCCACGTGGGTGTAGATCGTGGTCGTGGAGATGTCCGCATGCCCCAGCAGCATCTGCACCGCCCGCAGGTCGGCGCCGTGATTGAGCAGGTGGGTCGCGAAGGCGTGGCGCAGCGTGTGCGGTGACAGCGGCGCGGTGATGCCCGCGGTCTGCGCGTACTTCTTCACCAGCACCCAGAACATGGCCCGCGTCATGCCCGCACCGCGCGCGGTCACGAACAGGTCCTCGGTCGCCTGACCCGCCAGGATCTCGGTCCGCGCCTGCGCCAGGTAACGAGCCAGCCAGTCGCTGGCCACCTCGCCAAAGGGTACGAGGCGCATCTTGCCGCCCTTGCCCAGCACCCGCACCACGTGCTCGGACTGGCTCACGTTCAGGACCTTGAGCGTGACCAGCTCGCTCACGCGCAGCCCGCTGGCGTACATCAGCTCCAGCATGGCGCGGTCACGCAAGCCCAGGGGCGTGGCGATGTCGGGCGCCGCCAGCAGGGCCTCCACCTGAGGCTGCGTCAGGGTGCGGGGCACCCGCAGAGGCCGTTTGGCAGGCTGCAGCTTCAGGGTGGGGTCGGCTTGCACCAGCCGCTCGCGCAGCGCCCAACGGAAAAAGCGCCGAAACACCGCCAGGCGCCGGTTGGCGGAGGTGGCCCGGGTCTGGGCGTGGCGGTACGCGAAATAACCGGTGAGGTCAGGCTCACCGCAAGCGGCGAGGGCCACGCCCCGGCTTCGCAGCCAGCGGTCGTAGCCCTCCAGGTCGCGGCGGTAGGCCGCCAGCGTGTTCTTCGACAGGCCCTCCTCCAGCCAGAGGGCGTCGATGAAGGTGTCGATCAGCGGATCGGGGGTGTCGCTCAATCCCGGCTCAATCGAGCTTGAGTTTGGCGCTGTCCACCACCTTCTTGTACACCTCGTACTCGGCGCGGATCTGCTGCGCGAACTGCTCAGGGGTGTTACCCAGGATGACGGAACCGGTGTCCTCGATGCGCTTGCGCACCGCGGGGTCCTGCAGCGCCTTGAGCGTGCCGGCGTTCAACTTGTCCACGACTTCCTTGGGCAGGCCCTTGGGGCCGGTGATGCCGTAGTAGGCCATGCGGTTCACGGGCTCCAGGCCCACTTCCTTGAAGGTCGGCACGTTGTTCAGGCCGGCCACGCGCTGGGGCGCTGCCACCACGATGGCGATCAGGCGGCCTTCCTTGATGAAGGGCAGTGCCGAGGGCAGGTTGTCGAAGATGACCGCTACCTGCCCGGCGACCGTGTCGTTCAGGGCCGGGCCGGCACCGCGGTAGGGGATGTGCGTGATGAACGTGCCGGTCAGGCTCTTGTACAACTCCATTTGGAGGTGTCCGATACCGCCGGTGCCGGAGGACGAATACGAGTACTTGCCCGGGTTCTTCTTCAGCTCCGCGACGAAGCCAGCGTAGTCACGCGCGGGGAAGCTGGGGTGCACCGCGATCACGTTGGGCGTGGCCGCGATGTTGATGATGGGTGTGAAGTCGGTGAGGGTGTTGTAGGGGATCTTGGGGTTGATCGCCGGGTTGGCCGCGGTGGTGGACACGGTCGCCACCCCCAGCAAGTAGCC
Source organism: uncultured Ramlibacter sp. (assembly GCA_964620375.1). Taxonomy (GTDB): domain Bacteria; phylum Pseudomonadota; class Gammaproteobacteria; order Burkholderiales; family Burkholderiaceae_C; genus Ramlibacter. The sequence goes on from CAZUKC010000095.1 coordinate 3,061, forward strand.
GTCGGGCGCGGCGCGGGCGATCTCAGTGGCCCCCACCACGCCACCGCCGCCGGCCTTGTTCTCGACGACCACGCTCTGGCCCAGGGCCTTGCCCAGGGGTTCGGCAATGGTGCGGGCGATGATGTCGGTGGTGCCCCCCGGGGCGAAGGGTACCTGCAGGCGGATCGGCTTGTTCGGGTAGGCCTGGGCGAAGGCCGCACCGGCGGACAGGGCCAGAACGGCAGCGGAAAACACGACACAGTGACGGCGTTGCATGGAGTCTCCTCGAATAGGGCCGGCCGGACAGGCCGAAACAGCGCGATCTTAATTCGTGCGCAAACCGGACCTGCCAGCAGGGTTGCTATCCTCGCTGGGTGAATCTTCTTCAGCTTCTGTTCCCCGATTTCTCCCTGATTCTGTGTGGGTGGCTCCTGTGCCGCTACACCCCCCTGGACCGCAAGCTGTGGCAGCCCGTCGAGGCCCTGGTCTACTACTTCCTTTTTCCCGTCCTCCTGTTCCAGTCCATCGTGCGCCAGCCTTTGGACCTGGGCGCCGCCTCTCCGGTGATCGTCGCCAGCGTGGCGCTGGCCGCGGCTGGCGTCGCCCTGTCCTATTCGGTGCCCTGGCTGCCGGTGATCGGTCGCCATATCGATCGCCGCGACCATGCCGCGGGCGCCCAGACCGCCTTCCGGTTCAACTCCTTCATCGGCCTGGCGGTGATCGACCGCCTGGCCGGGCCCTCGGCGATGCAAATGCTGGCGATCCTGATGGGGCTGTGCATCCCCCTCTTCAACGTCGCCGCGGTCTGGCCGATGGCGCGCCAGTCCGGCACCCACTTCGGGTCGGCGGTGGTGCGCAACCCCCTGATCATTGCCACGGTCAGCGGCCTGGTCGCGAACCTGGTCGGCCTGTCCATCCCGAGTTGGCTGGAGCCCACCGTCTCACGCATCGGCGCGGCCTCGATCGCCCTGGGACTGATGTCGGCGGGCGCGGGCCTGCAACTGGGGTCCCTCGCCAACAACAAGCTTCTGGCCACCTCGCTGCTCACGATCAAGCACCTGCTCACGCCGCTGCTGGCCCTCTTGCTGGTGCGCCTGCTGCAGTTGAATCCTGTGCAGACCATCACGTTCCTGTGTTTTTCCGCCCTGCCCACCGCCTCGACCGCCTACGTGCTGGCCTCGCGCATGGGCTACAACGGACCCTTCGTCGCCGCCCTGGTGACGCTGTCCACCCTGCTGGCAGCCCTGAGCATTCCCTTCGCGTTGGCAGTGCTGCAGCCCTGGGCCACGCCCTGAGGCGTGCTGCCACAGCGGGCGTTCAGGTGCCGGCAGGACGCTGGGCCAGGGCCCAGGCCACGTGCTCGCGCACCAGGGCGCTGGGATGGTCGAGGCGGGCAGCCAGAGCCTGGCGCAGGGCCGGATCGTCCTGTGCCCGCAACGCGTTGCCCGAAGCCACCGCCACGTTGCGCAGCCAGCGCTCGTGACCGATACGGCGGATGGCGCTGCCTTCGGTCAGGCGCAGGAAGTCGGCCTCGCTCCACGCCATCTGCGACGCCAGGGACGGGCCTGCCATGGCCTCGCGCGCGTCGAAATCAGGCAAGGTGCTGCGCTGCGCGTACTTGTTCCAGGGGCAGGCCAGTTGGCAGTCGTCGCACCCGTAGACGCGGTTGCCGATGGCCGGTCGCAGGGCTTCGGGAATGGGGCCTGCGTGCTCGATGGTGAGATAGGAGATGCAGCGGCGCGCGTCAAGCAGGCCCGGCCCCAGGATCGCCTGCGTGGGGCACACCTCGATGCAGGCGCTGCAGCTGCCGCAGTGGTCGCTGACCGGTGCAGTGGGGGGTAGGGGCAGGTCCAGGTAGATCTCGCCCAGGAAAAACATGGACCCGGCCTCGCGATTCAGGACCAGGGTGTGCTTGCCGCGCCAGCCCAGGCCACTGCGGGCGGCCAGTTCGGCCTCCAGCACCGGGGCGGAATCGGTGAACACCCGGTGACCCAGGGGCCCCACCGCCAGCGCGATGCGGTCCGCCAGCCGCTGCAGGCGCGTGCGCAGGACCTTGTGGTAGTCCCGCCCCCGGGCGTAGAGCGACACCACGCCCTCGCCAGGGCGCGCCAGGCGGTCCCATTCGACGGCCTGCCAGCCCTCGGGCGTGGCGCGGGGCAGGTAGTCCATGCGGGCGGTGAGCACGCTTACTGTGCCGGGCACCAGTTCGGCCGGCCGGGCGCGCTTGAGGCCGTGGGCTGCCATGTAGGCCATGTCGCCGTGGAAACCGCGTGCCAGCCAGTCCAAAAGCCCCGCCTCCGCCGAGGACAGGTCGATGCCCGCCACGCCGATTTGGGAAAATCCGAGCTCACCCGCCCAGCGCCCGATCTCCGGGACGAGCGACGAAACGTCCAACCGAGCTTGACTGCTGCCGATCATCACCCGCCGATTGTAGGAAGCCCCCTGCGCCTGCAGTGGCGCAGCGAGGACGAGACCGCCGCCTTTGCCCGTCGCCTGGCGGCCCGCCCGCAGGTGCGCGACGCCTTTCTGGCATTGCGCGGCGACCTCGGAGCGGGCAAGACCACCTTCGTGCGACACCTGCTGCGCGCCCTGGGCGTGACCGGGCGGATCAAGAGCCCCACCTACGCGGTGGTCGAGCCCCACGAGGGCGCACCCGCACCCGGCAGCGACGCGCCCCTGCCGATCTGGCACTTCGACTTCTACCGGTTCAACGACCCGCGCGAATGGGAAGACGCTGGCTTTCGCGACGTGTTCGCGGGCCCTGGCCTGAAGCTGGCCGAATGGCCGGACCAGGCTGCGGGCCTGCTGCCCGCGCCCGACCTGTCGATCGACCTCGCGGTGCTCGCCGACGACACGCGCGAGGTCACCGTGCGCGCCCACACCACCCGGGGCCAGGCCCTGCTGGCCGCATGATCCAGCGGCGCGACCTGCTGCGGGCTGGCACCCTGGTGCTGTCCTTGGGTGCCGCGGAGATCGCGCGCGGGGCCACCATCCTGGCGGTGCGCATCTGGCCCGCGCCAGACTACTCGCGCGTGACCATCGAATCCGACGGGCTGCTGGTCTCGCGCCAGACCCTGCTGGCCAACCCGCCCCGGCTGGTGGTCGATATCGAGGGTATCGACCTGAACCCGGCGCTGCGCCAACTGGTGGCCCAGGTGAAGGCGGACGACCCCTACATCGCCGGCATCCGCGCCGGGCAGCACGCGCCGGGCGAGGTGCGTCTGGTGATCGACCTGAAGCAGGCGGCCACGCCCCAGGCCTTCCACCTGCCCCCGATCGCGGCCTACCGGCATCGGCTGGTGCTGGACGTCTACCCGGCCTCCCCGGTAGACCCCCTGGAGCAGCTGATCGCACAGCGCCTGCGCGAGTCGCCCCCGCCCGCCGTGGCGGCAGCGCCGGCCCCTGCCCCCGCGCGCGATCCGCTGGGCGAGCTGATCGAGCGCCAGATGCAGCGTCAGGGGACGGCCTCCGCCCCTGCATCAGCCCCTGCCTCTGCCCCCACAGCGGCGGCACCGGCACCCGCCGCTCCGCGCACAGACCGCCTCATCGTGGTCGCCCTGGATCCGGGTCACGGCGGCGAGGACCCCGGCGCAGTCGGACCGGCCGGCACGCGCGAGAAGGACGTGGTGCTGCGCATCGCGCAGCGACTACAAGCCCGCATCGACGCGAGCAGCATCAACGGCAACCCGATGCGCGCTTTCCTCACGCGCGACGCCGACTTCTTCGTGCCCCTGCATGTGCGCGTGCAGAAGGCGCGCCGCGTGCAGGCCGACCTGTTCGTGAGCATCCATGCCGACGCCTTCTTCACCCCCATGGCCCGCGGCGCGAGCGTCTTCGCCCTGAGCCAGAGTGGCGCCTCCAGCACCGCGGCGCGCTGGATCGCCGACAAGGAAAACCGTGCCGACCTGATCGGCGGCATCAACGTGCGCACACAGGACGCGCACGTGGCCCGCGTGCTCCTGGACATGAGCACCACCGCCCAGATCAACGACAGCCTGCGTCTGGGCAGCGCCATGCTCGGGGAGATCGGACAGGTGGGGCGGCTGCACAAGCCACGGGTGGAACAGGCAGGCTTTGCGGTGCTCAAGGCGCCCGACAT
>CAZUKC010000096.1:0-7133 GCA_964620375.1 uncultured Ramlibacter sp.
ACTCTTCCTGGATGATCCGCAGGATCTGTAGCGCCGAGCTCTCGGTGTCGCGGATATGGCCATGGCCGCCGCAGCGCGGGCAGGGGATGGATGCGCCTTCAGACAACGCCGGACGCAGGCGCTGCCGGCTCATTTCCATCAGGCCGAACTTGCTGATGGTGCCGAATTGCACGCGCGCCCGGTCCTGGCGCAGCGCGTCGCGTAGGCGGTTTTCCACCTCGCGGCGGTTGCGCGATTCCTCCATGTCGATGAAGTCGATCACGATCAGGCCGCCCAGGTCCCGCAGTCGCATCTGCCGGGCCACCTCGTCGGCGGCTTCCAGGTTGGTGCGGGTGGCGGTTTCCTCGATGTCGCCGCCCTTGATGGCGCGCGCCGAGTTCACGTCGACCGAGACCAGGGCCTCGGTGTGGTCGATCACGATCACGCCGCCCGAAGGCAGCTTGACCTCGCGGGCGTAGGCCGATTCGATCTGGTGCTCGATCTGGAAGCGGGAGAACAGCGGTGCGTCATCGCGATAGCGCTTGACCCGGGCCGCGTGCTCGGGCATCACGTGCGACATGAACTGCTGGGCCTGCTCGTAGATGTCGTCGGTGTCGATCAGGATGTCGCCGATGTCGCCGTTGAAGTAATCGCGGATGGCGCGAATGACCAACGAGGACTCCTGGTAGATCAGGAAGGCGCCCTTGCCGCCCTTGGCCGCGCCGTCGATGGCGTTCCAGAGTTTGAGCAGGTAGTTCAGGTCCCACTGCAGCTCGGGGGCGCTGCGGCCGATGCCGGCGGTGCGGGCGATGATGGACATGCCGTTGGGGTATTCCAGCTGGTCCATCGCCTCCTTGAGTTCGGCGCGGTCGTCGCCCTCGATGCGCCGGCTCACGCCGCCGCCGCGGGGGTTATTGGGCATCAGCACCACGTAGCGGCCGGCCAGCGAGATGAAGGTGGTCAGGGCGGCGCCCTTGTTGCCACGCTCCTCTTTCTCGACCTGCACCAGCAGCTCCTGGCCCTCCTTGATGGCCTCGTTGATGCGGGCCTGTGAGGCGGAGACGCCCGGCTGGAAGTACTGCTTGGAGATTTCCTTGAACGGCAGGAAGCCGTGGCGGTCTTCGCCGTAGTCGACGAAGCAGGCCTCGAGCGAGGGCTCGACCCGCGTCACGACCGCCTTGTAGATGTTGCCCTTGCGCTGTTCGCGCCCTTCGATCTCGATTTCGTAGTCGAGGAGCTTTTGCCCGTCGACGATGGCCAACCGGCGTTCTTCAGCCTGGGTGGCGTTGATCAGCATCCGCTTCATCGCGTGACCTTCATTTCTCTAAACATCGATACGACCCGGTAAGGGTCCACGATGCCGGGCGAGGCTTCGAAGCGAGAGGGAATTGCCGGAGTGGCCGCGTGCGCCGAGCGTCAGCTCAGAGGACGTGGCCAAGGCGCGTGGAAGGTCACGAGAAGGTGGCGGCCGGTGGGGTGCCCCTGTGGCGCCGCAGCGGGAACTGCGGCAGGTCTCGCGCGGGTGGCGCGGGTCGCGGACACGGGCACGCCGGGGGCCGGGCGCCACAGCGCTCGCCACAGGATTTGCCAGATCGCCCACAACACAGGTGTTCTCGTCTCAATCCGCCACACAGCGCGAGGGCTGCGTGGCTTGGGTATTCCGTTTCGGTGCTTCGAAGTCTTGCCGTCGCCTGCGTCCCGTCGGGCCGCCCCAGGCTCTGGCCTGTGACGCTCCTGACCGGTCTGACGCGGGTGGCATCGACCAACCAGCCTGGCTGCTCGTGGTGGTGGACTAAACTTCCATGAAAAATCAACCACTTACAGCGTTGCGCTAGTGAAACACATTATAGGGGACACCGGGCCGGGCCCGACAACCCCGGTCCAGACCCTGCAGGTGGACGAAGAATCCGCCGGCCAGCGCCTGGACAACTTCCTGGTGCGCCACCTCAAGGGCGTCCCCAAGACCCATGTTTACCGGATCATCCGCTCCGGCGAGGTGAGGGTAAACAAAGGCCGCGCCGCCGCCGACACCCGCATCGCGGCGGGCGACCAGGTGCGGGTGCCGCCGATTCGCCTGTCCGAGCGGGCTCAGGAGAAGAAGGAGCGACCGGCGCCGGCCCGTGAATTTCCCGTCCTGTTCGAGGACGACCACCTGATCGCCATCGACAAGCCCGCCGGCGTGGCCGTCCACGGCGGCAGCGGGGTCAGCTTCGGGGTGATCGAGCAGCTGCGCCAGGCGCGCCCGGGCGCGAAGTTCCTGGAGCTGGTGCACCGCCTGGACCGCGAGACCTCGGGCCTGCTGCTGGTGGCCAAGCGCCGATCGGCCTTAACCCGCCTGCAGGACCAGTTTCGTGGGCGCGAGACCGGCAAGACCTACCTGGCCCTGGTCAATGGCCGCTGGCCCGCCAACCGCAAGGTGATCGACGTACCCCTGCACAAATACCTGCTGGCGGGGGATGACGGCACCCCTGGCGAGCGTCGGGTGAAGGTGGTGTCCAAGGACGACCCCGACGGCCTGCGTGCCATCACCCTGGTCAAGGTGGCCCGCCACCTGGAGGGCGCCAGCCTGCTGGAAGTGACCATCAAGACCGGCCGCACCCACCAGATCCGGGTGCACCTGGCCTCGTCGGGCCACCCGATCGCCGGCGACGACAAGTACGGCGACTTCGAGACGAACAAGGCCTGGCACAAGGCGGGCCTTAAACGCATGTACCTGCACGCCTGGCGGTTACAGTTCGACCATCCGGCCACCGGCGAGCGTATCGAGCTGTTCGCCCCCCTGCCGCCCGACCTGCACGCCTTTGCCCCCCACGATGCGACCGCGCCAGTTTGACCTGATCGCCTTTGATTGGGACGGCACCCTGTTCGATTCGACCGCCATCATCGTGCGCTGCATCCAGGAGGCGGTGGTCGACGTGGGTGGCGTGCGTCCCACGCGCGAGGCGGCCTCCTACGTGATCGGCATGGCCCTGGGCTCCGCCCTGGCGCATGCCGCGCCCGACGTGCCCCCGGAGAAGTACCCCGAGCTGGGCGCCCGCTACCGCCACCACTACACCCGTCACCAGGACGACCTGAGCCTGTTCGAGGGCGTGTTGCCTCTGCTGCAGGACCTGCGCGCCCGCCACCACTGGCTGGCGGTGGCCACCGGCAAGTCGCGCCGGGGCCTGGATGAGGCCCTGCACGCGGTCGAACTGCAAGGCGTGTTCGACGGCAGCCGCACCGCCGACGAGACCGCCGGCAAGCCGCACCCGCGCATGCTGCACGAGCTGATGCGGGAGTTCGGTGTCGAGCCTGAACGCACGCTCATGATCGGCGACACCACCCACGATCTGCAGATGGCCCTGAACGCCGGCTGCGCCAGCGTTGGCGTGAGCTATGGCGCGCACGAGCCGGCAGGTTTCGAGGCGCTGCGCCCGCGCCACATCGCACACTCTGTGCGCGAGCTGCACGACTGGCTGGTGCAGCACGCCTGAACCTTCGGAGATTGCGCCATGCAGGAACAAGCCATCCCCCTGTGCAATTCCAGCGATCTGGTCGAGGGTGGTGTGGCGGTGCCCTTTGACGTGGTCCATGCCGGCCAGACCTGCCGTGCCTTCGCGGTGCGCTTCGAGGGGCAGGTCCATGCCTACCTGAACCGGTGCACACACATCGCGATGGAAATGGACTACCAGCCGGATCGTTTCTTTGACGACAGCGGCCAGTGGCTCCTGTGCGCCACCCACGGCGCCACCTACCGGCCCGACACGGGTGAATGCGCCGGCGGCCCCTGCCGCGGCGGTCTCGTGAAAATCGCCCTGTCCGAGCGCGATGGCGTGGTCCACTGGCATACTGCCTGGAACCTGCAACCCATCGCCTTCTGAGCTTTTCCCATGACCGACGACACCCCACCGCGCGAGCCTGCGTCCGAGGCGGCCGTGACCCCCGCCCGGGATGTCCACTGGGAGCGCGACACGCTCGAGCGCCTGATGTTCGCCACCCTCAAGGAGCAGCGACAGGCGCGCATCTGGCGCAGCGCCATCCGCCTGGCCTGGCTGGCGTTCCTCGTGGCGATGGCCTGGATCATTTTCCGCGAGGACGGGCCCACCCACGTCGACAAGACCCTGCCCCATACCGCGGTGGTCGAGATCCGCGGCGAGATCGGGGCGGGCCAGGAGGCCAGTTCCGAGTTCCTGGTTTCGTCGCTGCGCGCGGCCTTCGAGGACGTCGGCTCCCAGGGCGTGGTGCTCCTGATCAACTCGCCAGGTGGCAGCCCGGTGCACGCCGGCATCATCAACGACGAGATCCGACGTCTGCGCGAGAAGCACAAGAAGCCGGTCTACGCGGTGGTCGAGGATTCCTGCGCCTCTGCGGCTTACTACATCGCGGCCGCGACCGACCGCATCTTCGTGGACAAGGCCAGCATCGTCGGCAGCATAGGTGTGCTGATGGACGGCTTCGGCTTTGTGGGCCTGATGGAAAAGCTCGGCGTCGAGCGACGCCTCATGACCGCGGGCGAGAACAAAGGCTTCCTCGACCCGTTCAGCCCGCAGACCCCGCAGCAGAAGGCCTACGCGCAGAGCATGCTCAATCAGGTGCACAGGCAGTTCATCGACGTGGTCAAGGCCGGTCGCGGCGAGCGCCTGAAAGAGACCCCGGAGCTGTTCAGCGGCCTGTTCTGGACGGGCCAGCAGGCCATAGACCTCGGCCTGGCCGACCAGCTGGGGAGCGTCGACTATGTGGCTCGTGAAGTGATCAAGGCCGAGGAACTGGTGGACTACACCCGCCGCGACAACGTGGCCGAGCGCCTGGCCAAGAAGTTTGGCGCCTCGATGGGCGAGGGGGCGGTGCGCGCCCTGCAGTCCGGCGCCCTCCAGATCCGCTGAGGCCGCTGCCGCCCGCGGCGCTGTCTGCGGTGCCTAGCGGCCGATGCCGAAGACGGCGGGTCCGTCCCCGATCTTCGCGCCGACTTCCTTCTTCCAATCCTTCACCGGCGCGCTGCGCGTGCGCGCCTGCGCCAGGGTCAGCCCGCTGCTGACGGCCAGCTGCGTGCCAGGCTGCAAGGTCTGTAAGAGCGCGCCGAGCAGGGCCTCGTTGCGGTAGGGCGTCTCGATGAACAGCTGCGCCTGACCCGTGCGGATCGCGAGGGTTTCCAGTTCGCGCAGCCGCTGCACACGCTGGGTGGCGTCCTGCGGCAGGTACCCCACGAAGGCGAAGTTCTGGCCATTCAGGCCGCTGGCCGCCATCGCCAGGAGCAGGGACGACGGTCCCACCAGCGGTACCACCTGCAGGCCCAGGGCATGCGCCGCGCGCACCACCGAGGCGCCCGGGTCGGCCACCGCCGGCATGCCCGCCTCGCTGACCAGGCCGATGTCATGGCCTTGCAGGGCCGCTTGCAGCAGGGGCTGCAGGTCCGCGCCGGTGCCGCTGTCGCCCTTTTTGTGCAGTTCCCGGGGCAGTTCGACGATGTGCTGCTGCTGCAGGGGCGCCGCCAGCGGATGGACCTCCCCAATGCGCTTGAGGCAGGCGCGCGCGGTCTTCGCGTTCTCGCAGATCCAGTGCGTCAGGCCTGCGGCGGTGGCGAGGGTGGCCGCGGGCAGGACGTCGGTGATCGGCGCCTGCGTATCGCAGCCGAAGTCCAGGGGTGCGGGCACGAGGAACAGCCGCCCCCGGCGGGCGTCGGCGGCCGTCACGCCAGCAGCCTCACGCCGGCAGCGCGCAGCATGCGGCAGGTGCGAATCAGGGGCAGGCCCACCAGCGCGGTCGGATCGTCGCTGTCGATGGCGTCCAGCAGGGCGATGCCCAGGCCCTCGCTCTTGGCGCTACCGGCGCAGTCATAGGGCCGCTCGGCCAGCAGGTACGCCTCGATCTCGGCGTCTGAAAGGTCCCGAAAGCGCACCCGTACCGGGGCCAGGTCCAGTTGCTCGAAACCGCTGTCTGCACACACCACGGCCACCGCCGTCTGGAAGATCACGGTGCGACCGCGCATGCGCCGAAGCTGCTGCACGGCGCGCTCGTGAGTGCCGGGCTTGCCCAGGGGCTCGCCCTCGAGGTCGGCCACCTGGTCGGAGCCGATCACTGCGGCCTGTGGAAAACGCGCGGCGACGGCGCGGGCCTTGGCCAAAGCCAGACGGCGGGCCAGCGCCTGCGGGGTCTCGCCGGCCTGCGGCGTCTCGTCGACCTCGGGCGCGGCCACCTCAAAAGGAATGCGCAGGCGCGACATCAGCTCGCGCCGGTACACCGAGGTCGACCCCAGCACCACGGGACGGTTCGTCGCGGAAGGAGGGCGGCTCGACATGCGGCGATTCTCTTACACTGCCCGAATGCCCAAGGAGTTCCACGCCCACGCGCTTGACGTGAAGGCTTTTGCCGAGGCGGGCGCCGAGCTGTCCGGGTCGGCGCCGCTCGGCGACTTCGAGCGGCTGCTGGCGGAGACCGAGGGACGTGGCGCGGACCGGTCTTTGGCCTGGACCGCGCGTGGCGAGTTGCGCAACCCTCTGCATGTCCAGCCGGACGTCTGGCTGCACCTGAAGGCCCAGGGCGCGCTGCCCCTGACCTGTCAGCGCTGCCTGGGCCCGGTGGACGTGACGCTGGCCGTCGATCGGTCCTTCCGCTTCGTGGCAGACGAGGCGACGGCCCAGGCCCAGGACGACGCCTGCGAGGAGGACCTGCTCGTGACCAGCCGCAGCTTCGCGCTGACCGGGCTGCTCGAGGACGAATTTCTGATGGAGCTGCCCCTGGTGCCCCTGCACGAGACCTGCCCCGAGCCGGTGCGCCTGAGCGCCGCGGACCCTGATTTTGAACACGAAAGTCCCCAGGAAAACCCTTTTGCGGTGCTCGCGCGCTTGAAGGACACCGGCCGGGGCGGGGTGTCCTGACCGGTGCCTTGGGCTATAATCGTGGGCTTTTGCGCTACCTGGCTGGCCCCTTGATTTCGGACCGGAGCCGCGGGCGGCGCACCCACTCACCCCTTTTTTCGTGGCTGCAGCCGCTGCAGCGCGTTCCTCTTTAGGAGTCCGTCATGGCCGTTCAGCAAAACAAGAAGTCGCCCTCCAAGCGGGGCATGCACCGTTCGCACAACGCCCTGACCGTGCCGGGCATCGCCGTCGAGCCCACCACGGGCGAAACCCACCTGCGCCACCACATCAGCCCCAACGGCTTTTACCGTGGCCGCAAGG
>CAZUKC010000097.1:0-7052 GCA_964620375.1 uncultured Ramlibacter sp.
GGCGTCGAAGCCTTTCCAGAAAGCGGCGGGCGCGATGCCGGTGCCAGGCAGCACCTCGTCGTCGATGAAGCGGGCGAGGTCGGCGTCGACCTTCAGGCCGTGGTGGGGGGTACGGGCAGTCATGTGGAGTCTCCGGGCTGGCTTGCAGCACCGGATGTTATTTGATACTTAAAAGTTGATTAACATGCTCGAAATCAATTTATTCATGACAAATAAATAGGTAATTCTCCGGGCGTGGACAAGTTCAAGCAGATCGAATCCTTCGTCGCGGTGGCCACGCGAGGCAGCCTGGCCGCGGCGGCCCGGGCCGAGGGCGTGGCCCCGGCCATCATGGGCCGGCGGTTGGACGCCCTGGAGGAGCGACTGGGCGTGAAACTGATGGTGCGCACGACCCGGCGTCTGACCCTCACGCACGAGGGCAGTGCCTTCCTGGAGGACTGCCAGCGCATGCTGTCCGAGCTGGCCCAGGCCGAGGCCAGCGTGAGCGCCGGCGGCCTGAAGGCCACCGGTCACCTGCGCATCACCGCCCCGGCGGGCTTCGGGCGCCGCCATGTGGCGCCCCTGGTGCCGGGCTTTCGCGAACGGCACCCGGAGGTCACGCTGTCCCTGAACCTGAGCGACCGGGTGGTGGACCTGGCCGCCGAGGGCTTTGACTGCGCGGTGCGTGTGGGCGACTTTCCGGACTCGTCGCTGGTGAGCCTGCGCCTGGCCGATAACCGGCGCCTGTGCGTGGCCACGCCGGACTACCTGCGTCGTCACGGCACGCCCCGGCACCCGTCGGACCTGGTGCGCTTTGACTGCCTCACGCTCTCCAGCGAAGCCTCGCAGACGCGGGGCTGGGCCTTTCGAGTCGACGGCGAAGTGATCTACCTGCGCCCGGCGGGTCCCCTGGACTGCTCCGACGGCCAGGTGCTGCATGACTGGTGCCTGCAGGGTCGGGGCATCGCGTGGCGCAGCACCTGGGAGGTGCAGGCGGACATCGCGCAGGGCCGTCTGGTGGAGGTGCTGGCCGCCTACGCGGCCCCGCCCAATGGCATCTACGCGGTGCTGCCCCAACGCAAGCACCTGCCGCTGCGCGTGCGGCTGTGGGTGGACCATCTGCGGCACCACTTCGCGCAACCGGGGTTCCAGGCCGCGCGCAACTGAGTCCCCGCGACGCGGTGGCGAAAGGTCGCCCCGTAAAATTGCGGCCCATGCTCCTCGCAACCCAAGAACTGCTCGGCGCGCTGGCGTCCGGGCTGGACCGGCTTTCCCCTGGCGCGGGCGCCCGGGCCGCCTTCGAATCGCCCAAGGTGGCGGCCCACGGCGACCTGGCCTGCACCGCCGCCATGCAGCTGGCCAAGCCCCTGAAGCGCAACCCCCGAGAGGTGGGTGAGGCGCTGCGCGCCGACCTGCTGGCGAGTGACGCCTTTCAGCGCTGGGTCGACGCGATCGAGATCGCCGGCCCCGGCTTCCTGAACATCCGCCTGAAGCCCGCAGCCAAGCAGGCCGTGGTGCGCGAGGTGCTGGCGGCCGGGCCCTGCTTCGGCCAGCAGCCGTCCAACGGCCAGCGCATGATGGTCGAATTCGTCTCGGCCAACCCCACCGGCCCGCTGCATGTGGGCCACGGCCGCCAGGCCGCGCTGGGCGACGCGATCTGCAACCTCTACGCCAGCCAGGGCTGGCAGGTGCACCGCGAGTTCTATTACAACGACGCCGGCGTGCAGATCGCCACGCTGGCCACGTCGACGCAGCTTCGCATCAAGGGTCTCAAGCCCGGCGACCCGCAGTGGCCCGAGGCCGCCTACAACGGCGACTACATCCAGGACATCGCCAACGATTTCCTGGCCAAGAAGACCGTGAAGTCCGACGACCGCGAGTACACCGCCTCCGGCGACCCCGACGACCTGGACGGCATCCGCCTCTTTGCCGTGGCCTACCTGCGCCACGAGCAGGACCTGGACCTCACCGCCTTTGACGTGCGCTTTGACCACTACTACCTGGAGTCCAGCCTCTACACCAGCGGCAAGGTCGACGCCGCGGTACAGCGCCTGCGCGACGCCGGCAAGACCTACGAGCAGGACGGCGCGCTGTGGCTGAAGTCCACCGACTATGGCGACGACAAGGACCGCGTCATGCGCAAGGGCGACGGCACCTACACCTACTTCGTGCCCGACGTGGCCTATCACATCACCAAGTGGGAACGCGGTTTCACCAAGGTGGTGAACATCCAGGGCACCGATCACCACGGCACCATCGCGCGTGTGCGCGCCGGCCTGCAGGCTGCGGGAGTGGGCATCCCGCAGGGTTATCCGGACTACGTGCTGCACACCATGGTGCGCGTGATGCGCGGCGGCCAGGAGGTCAAGATCTCCAAGCGCGCGGGCAGCTACGTCACCCTGCGTGACCTGATCGAGTGGACCAGCAAGGATGCGGTGCGCTTCTTCCTGCTTTCGCGCAAGCCCGACACCGAATACGTCTTTGACGTCGACCTGGCGCTGGCCCAGAACAACGACAACCCCGTCTACTACGTGCAGTACGCGCACGCCCGCATCTGCTCGGTGCTGGCGGCCTGGGGCGGCGACGTCGCCGCCCTGAAGGATGCCGACCTGTCGGCGCTGCAGAGCCCGCAGGCGCAGGCGCTGCTGCTCTTGCTCGCGCGTTATCCCGCCATGCTGAGCGCCGCGGCGGACGATTTCGCGCCGCACGACGTCACCTTCTACCTGCGCGAGCTCGCCGCGGCCTATCACAGCTACTACGACAGCGAGCGCATCCTCGTTGAAGATGAAACCGTGAAGAAGGCCCGCCTGGCCTTGGTCGCCGCGTGCGCGCAGGTGTTGCACAATGGTCTGGCCTTGCTGGGTGTGAGCGCCCCGCAGAAGATGTGAACGCCAGGAAGACGCAGTGACAAGCACACCCAAGAACCTGCAGCGCGGAGGGACCCTGATCGGGCTGGTGATCGGCCTGGTGCTGGGCCTGGCCGTGGCCCTGGCCGTGGCGGTCTACGTGACCAAGGTGCCCGTGCCCTTCATGAACAAGACGCAGACCCGCACGCCCGAGCAGGACGCCGCGGAGTCCAAGAAGAACCAGAACTGGGACCCCAACGCACCGCTGTACGGCAAGAACCCCGCCAAGCCGCAGGGCGTTGCCTCCGATGCGGCGGCAACCGCATCGTCGGCGGCATCCGAGCCGGCCTCAGCACCCGCCGCCGTGGTGCCCCCGCCGCCTCCGGCCTTCATCCCGCAGGGGGGCGCCTCGGTTCCGGCCACGCCCGGCCCGCGTGCCAGCGCACCGGCCTCCGCGCCGCGCGCGAGCGCCGACCCCCTGGGCGACCTTGCCTCGGCGCGGGCCAGTGCGTCGGCGCCCGATCCCTTCCTCTATTTCGTGCAGGCGGGCGCCTACCGCGCCCCGGAGGAGGCGGAAGCCCAGCGCGCCAAGCTGTCCCTGATGGGGCTGGAGGCGCGGGTTTCCGAGCGCGAGCAGTCGGGCCGCGCCGTCTATCGCGTGCGCATCGGCCCCCTGGACAAGAAAGCCGACGCCGACCGCATCAAGGCGCGCCTGGATGCCGGCGGCGTCGAGGCCACCCTGGTGCGCGTGCAGCGCTGAGCGCCTGCCCGGACATCTCCCTTCGAAAGCGACCGACCATGAAACGACGCGAGTTTTCCGCCGGCCTGATCGCGGCTGGCACCCTGGGCCTGGCCCCGGCCGTCCGCGCGCAGCGCCGTATCGAGAACGGCAAGGACTACCGTACCCTGAACCAGCGCGCGCCGGTGGACGCGCCTGCCGGCAAGATCGAGGTGGTCGAGTTCTTCTGGTACAGCTGTCCGCATTGCCATTCCTTCGAGCCGTCCCTTGAGGCCTGGTCCCGCAAGCTGCCTGCCGACGTGGTGCTGCGTCGCGTGCCGGTGGCCTTCCGCGACGACTTCGTGCCGCAGCAGCGCCTGTTCTATGCGCTGGAGGCTCTGGGCCGCATGGACCTGCATGGCAAGGTGTTCCAGGCGGTTCACGTCGAGCGCCAGCCGACCAACCGCGAGGACAGCATCCTGGCCTGGGCCCAGAAGAATGGCCTGGACCGCACCAAGTTCCAGGAGGCCTATGCCTCGTTCTCGGTGCAGTCCAAGGCCAAGCGCGCCGCGCAGCTGCAGGACGCCTACCAGGTGCAGGGCGTGCCCTCGCTGGGCGTGGCCGGGCGCTTTTATACCGACGGTGAGCTCGCCGGCAACATGAACCGCGCGCTCGAGGTCGTCGACTTCCTGGTGGCCGAGGCCCGCAAGGCCCGCTGAAATCTCCGAGGCCGGGGCGGTGGGGCCGGCCACGGGGTGATCGTGTCGACCAACGTGGGTAGAATCGACGCAAGATTCATGCCTTTATGCGCCCTTCCAACCTGACCCCGCTGCTCGCGCTTGCTGTCCTGCTGGCGGTGCCTGCTGTTCAGGCTGAAAAGGCCGACCGCAACAAGCCCATGAACGTCGAGGCCGACGCCCTGCGCCACGACGACCTCTCCCAGACCAGCGTGTTCACCGGCCAGGTGGTCGCCACCAAGGGCACCATCCTGATTCGCGGTGCCCGGCTGCAGGTGCGCCAGGACCCCGAGGGTTATCAGTACGGGGTCGTCACCGCCGAACCCGGCCAGCGCGCCTTCTGGCGCCAGAAGCGCGAGGGCGTGGACGAATACATCGAAGGCGAAGGCACCACCATCGAATACGACGGCAAGGCCGACCGCGTGAAGTTCATCGGCCGCGCCGAGATGCGCCGCTACCGCGGCGCGGTGCTGGCCGACGAAACCCAGGGCAGCGTCATCACCTACGAGAACACCACCGACGTCTTTACCGTGGACGGCGCTGCGCTCGGCTCGCGCCTGCCTTCGGCCAGTGCGGGCGGTCGGGTGCGTGCGGTGCTCTCGCCGCGCGCCGCCGCGTCCGCGGCCTCGGCCCCGGCCGGTGTCGCACCCAAGGCGCCCCCCCTGCGACCCAGCACGACGCTCGGAGGGGAACGCAAGTGACGCCCTCGACCGGACTCGAAGCGGTTGCGAGCCGGCTCGAAGCGCGACACCTGCAGAAAAGCTACGGCAGCCGCAAGGTCGTCAAGGACGTCTCGCTGTCGGTGGCCAAGGGCGAGGTCGTGGGCCTGCTCGGGCCCAACGGCGCCGGCAAGACCACGTCCTTCTACATGATCGTGGGCCTGGTGCGCGCCGACGATGGCCAGATCACCATCGACGGCCAGCCCGTCGAGCACATGCCCATACATCGCCGCTCGCGTCTGGGCCTGTCCTACCTGCCGCAGGAGGCCTCGATCTTTCGCAAGCTCAATGTGGCTGATAACGTGCGCGCGGTGCTCGAGCTGCAGCTGGACGCCAACGGCCGTCCGCTCACGCGGCCCGTGATCGAGCAGCGCCTGGCGGCCCTGCTGCAGGACCTGCGGGTGGACCACCTGCGCGCCTCGCCGGCGATGGCGCTCTCGGGTGGCGAGCGTCGCCGCGTGGAGATCGCACGCGCGCTGGCCACGCAGCCCCGTTTCATCCTGCTGGACGAGCCTTTCGCCGGCATCGACCCGATCGCGGTCATCGAGATCCAGCGCATCATCGGATTTCTGAAATCGCGCGGCATCGGCGTGCTGATCACCGATCACAACGTGCGCGAGACCCTGGGCATCTGCGACCGCGCTTTCATCATCAGCGACGGCCACGTGCTGGCCCAGGGCGCGCCCGACGAAATCGTGAACAACGCCGACGTACGACGCGTCTACCTCGGCGAACACTTCCGCATGTGAGGGGGCGGGCTTGAAGCAGGGCCTGTCGCTACGCACCTCCCAGCACCTGGCGCTCACGCCCCAGTTGCAGCAGTCGATCCGCCTGCTGCAGCTGTCCACCCTGGAGCTGGCGCAGGAAGTCGAGCAGATGCTGGACGACAACCCCTTCCTTGAGACCGCGCCCGAGGAGGCGCCGCGCGAGGAGTTCGGTCTGGCGCAGGCCGACGCGCCGGCGCTGGACGGTGACGGCGACCCCGAGGGCAGCGACTTCATGGGCAGCCTGGGCAGCGTGAGCGCCGGCACGACCGCCGACAGCGCAGAGACGGACACCGCGCCCGCCGAGTCTGGCCCCAGCGACTGGGACGGTGACGGCACCACCGAGATCGCGCCCGACGACAGCGAATGGGGCAGCGACGCACCGGCGCGTCGCAACGAGAGCGCCGCCGACGGCGACGAGGCCGACGCCACCGAGCTGGCCCGCAGCGGCGAATCGCTGCAGTCCTACCTGCACCGCCAGGCCCTGGCACTTCGGCTGTGTGAGGAAGACTCCGCCGCGCTGCGTTTCCTGATCGAGTCGCTCAACGACGATGGTTACCTGGAGGACTCCCTGGAGTCGCTGGCGGCGTCCCTGGCCCCCGACGATTTCGAGCAGCAGGAAGAACTGGTGCATCACTTCACCGTGGCCCTGCGCCTGCTGCATCACCTGGAGCCGGTCGGCGTGGGTGCGCGCTCGCTGGCCGAATGCCTGACCCTGCAGCTGCAGGTGCAGCGCGAAGAAGCGGACGAGGACAGTCCCTGCCACGCAGCCCTGGCCATCTTGCGCCAACCGATGGAGCTGCTGGCCCGGCGTGACGTGAAGCGCCTGACGCAGCTCACGGGGGAAAGCGAGACGCAGATCAAGGCTGCCATCGGCCTGATCGCGCGCCTGGAGCCCAAGCCGGGGCGTCGTTTCGTGGACGTCGAGCGCAACGTGGTGATCCCCGACGTGATCGTCACGCGCGTGGCACGCAGCGCCACGCCGCGTTTTCGGGTGCAGCTCAATCCCGACGTGATGCCGCGCCTGCGCGTGCACGACATCTACGCGGGCGCCCTGAAATCCAGCAAGGGCGGCAGCCATGCCGCCTTGCAGCAGCGCCTGCAGGAGGCGCGCTGGTTCATCAAGAACATCCAGCAGCGCTTTGACACCATCCTGCGCGTCTCCAACGCCATCGTGGAGCGCCAGAAGAACTTCTTCATCCACGGCGAGCTGGCCATGCGGCCGCTGGTGCTACGCGAGATCGCCGACGAACTGGGCCTGCACGAGTCCACCATCTCGCGCGTCACCA
>CAZUKC010000098.1:0-7029 GCA_964620375.1 uncultured Ramlibacter sp.
GTGCAGACCGACGAAGGCATCACCGGCTATGGCGAGGCCCACCCCGGGCGCAGCCCCGGCGCCGTCACCAGCCTGATTCACAGCACCATCGCCCCGATGCTGGTGGGCATGCAGGCCACCGACGTGGTCGGCGCCTGGCAGCGTGTGCACCGCATGCAGCTGTCCAGCCACGGCCTGGGCGCGGGCGCCTCGCTGGCGCTCTCGGGCATCGACATGGCGCTGTGGGACATCCGCGGCAAGGCGGCCAACATGCCGCTGTACGAGCTGCTCGGGGCCACCCGCCGGCGCGTGCCCGCCTACGCCGGCGGCATTGCCCTGGGCTACCAGCCCAAGGAGTCGCTGGCCGAAGAGGCCAAGGAGTACGTGGCGCAGGGCTACAAGGCCTTGAAACTGCGTCTGGGTGACGGCGTGCAGAACGACATCGACCGCTTGCTGCACGTGCGCAAGGCCCTGGGCGATGGCGTGGACATCCTGACCGATGCCAACACCGTCTTCACCATGGCTGACGCGCGCCGCGTGCTGCCGGTGCTGTCCGATATCCGCGCCGGTTGGCTGGAGGAGCCCTTTGCCTGCCACGACTTCGCTTCTTACCGCGAGGCGGCCAAGATCACGTCGCTGGTGCCGCTGGCCGCCGGCGAGAACCACTACACGCGTTTCGAGTTCGCGCAGCTGCTCGAGGCGGGGGCGGTACAGGTGTGGCAGCCTGATCTGTCCAAGTGCGGCGGCATCACCGAGGGTGTGCGTATCGCGGCCATCGCCTCGGCCTGGCGCATCCCCATCAACCCGCACAGTTCGGCCACCGGCCTGAACCATGCGGCCACGCTGCACTTCATGGCGGCCACCGAGAACTCGGGCTACTTCGAAGCCTGTGTCTCCAAGTTCAACCCCTTCCGCGACATGTTCGGTACCCAGTTCGAGATTGGCGCCGACGGCTGCGTCGCGCCGCCCACCGGACCCGGGCTGGGCGTGCAGGTGGATGAAGCCCTGTTCGCCCGGTATCCTTGCATCGACGGCCCCGGCTACGTGGTCAAGTTCTAAGACACAACAAAGAGGAGACAACATCATGCGCAACACCGTGCGCCGCCTGCTGGCGGCCTTCTGCCTGGGCCTCGTCGCCCTCGGCGCATCCGCCCAGAACTTCCCTGAGCGTCAGGTGAAGTTCGTCGTGCCCTACCCGCCAGGGGGCTTTAACGACACCCTGGCCCGCGTGTCGGCCGAGAAGTTGAACAAGATGTGGAACCAGGCGGTGGTCGTCGAGAACCGCCCGGGCGGCAACACCACCGTCGGCAACGTGGCGGTCGCCAAGGCCCCGGCCGACGGCTACACCATCCTGATCACGCCCCTGCCCTTCTCGGCGCTGCCGGGCCTGTATGGCGCCACCCTGCCCTATGACGCGCTCAAGGACTTCACGCCCCTGGTGTGGGCGGGCAGCACCCAGAACGCGCTGGTGGTGCGCAACGAGCTGCCGGTGAACAACGTGCGCGAACTGCTGGATTTCGCGCGCAAGAACCCCGGCAAGCTCAATTACGGCTCCACCGGGTCCGGGTCGTCTAACCATCTCACGATGGAGCTCCTGATGAAGATGACGGGCGTGAAGATGACCCACATCCCCTACAAGGGCAGCGCGCCGGCGGTGACGGCCATGATCGGCGGCGAGATCGACGTCCTCTTCGACAACGTGCCCAACGTCCTGCCGCACATCAAGTCCGGCCGCATGAAGGCCATCGGCGTGAGCGGCCTGCAGCGTTCCGTGCTGCTGCCCGATGTCCCCACCGTGGCCGAGGCCGGCGTGCCAGGCTTCGAGGTGAACGTGTGGTTTGGCATGCAGGTGCCTGCTGGCACCCCGAAGGCGGTCGTCGACAAGCTCAATCGCGATATCGTCACGCTGCTCAAGGAGCCCGACGTGGTCCAGCGTTTCCGCAACCAGGGCGTTGAGGTGGTGGCCAGCACCCCCGAGCAGTTCGCTGCGCTGGTGCGCAGCGAGATCGCCAAGTGGACGCAGTTGATCCGGGACGCCAACATCCGCATCGAATGAAGATCACCGATGTCACCCTCACGCTGTTCGCCTGGGACGACATCCCGGCGACCAGCTACGGGGCCCACACGGGCAAGTTTTCCGGCAAAAGCCAGCTGGGCCTGCTGGCCATCACCACCGACCAGGGCCTGACCGGTCACGCCTTTCTCGGTTCGGCCTTCTTTCCGGCCGATGCCGACGGCCCGTCCCTGATCCGCGCGTTCAAGCCGCTGCTGCTGGGGCAGGACCCGATGGACCGCGAGCGCCTGAACAAGGCGATGTGGAAGCGGGTGCGAACCGCCACGGTGCGCGCCATCGGCGCGGTGGACATCGCGCTCTGGGACATCGCCGGCCAGGCCGCGGGCCTGCCGATTCATCAGCTGCTCGGGACCTGTCGCCACCAGGTGCCGGCCTACATCAGTTCGGCGGTGCTACCCAGCGCGCAGGCCTATGCCGACGAGGCCCTGCATTACCGCGCGCAGAACCTCGTGGCCTACAAGATCCACCCGCCTCAGGTCTGGCGCGAGGACATCCGCGTGTGCGAAGCGGTGCGCCAGGCGGTGGGTGACGACTACCTGCTGATGCTTGACGCCGCCTGGAGCTACGACTACCCCGCGGCCCTGCGGGTAGGTCAGGCGATCCAGGACCTGGGCTACTACTGGTACGAAGACCCGCTGTCCGACGCCGACCTCTACAACTACGTGGAGCTACGCAAGAAGTTGCACATTCCGATCATGGCCACCGAGTACCCCGCGGGCGGCCTGGATTCCTTCACCCCCTGGATTCGCGAGCGCGCCACCGACTACCTGCGCGGCGACGTGGCGGTCAAGGGCGGCATCAGCACCATGATGAAGGTGGCCCACCTGGCCGAGGCCTTTCACCTGAACTTCGAGGTGCACCACGGCGGCAACTCGCTCAATAACGTGGCCAACCTGCACGTGATCATGGCGATTGCTAACACCGAATTCTTCGAGATCCTGCTGCCCTCGGCCTCTCAGAAGTACGGGCTGGTGCAGGACATCGAATACGACGCGCAAGGCATGGTGCATGCGCCCACCGGGCCGGGTCTGGGGGCGCAGATCGACTTCGATCTGATCGCGCGCAAGCGGGTGGCGGTGCTGGCCTAGTCCTGCACCCCGCGCCGCGTTCAGACCGGTGCGCGCGCCGCCCGCTGCGCCGCCCACATCGCCAGCGCCGCCGCCACGCTGACCCCGACCAGCACCCACAGGCCGGTGGTATAGCCCGCGGCCGGTGTCCACAGCAGCCCCATCAGCCAGGGCGCACACGCGCGCGCGATCGCGATCGGCAGGCCCATTGCGCCATTGAGCGCACCCACGTGCGTGCGGCTCACGTACTGCGCCACGGCCGTGCCCTTGACGATGGTGATCATTCCGTTACCCAGGCCGTACAGCAGCACGAAGACCAGGGCCAGGCCGATGTTCTGGCCCGAGACCAGCAACACCAGCAGTCCGAGCGGAACCAGCAGCGGGATCACCAGGTTGGCCCGATGCGGTTCGGACCGCTGCTCCATCGCGAACAGCAGCAGGCGCCCCGCCACCTGGATCACGCCGATGCTGGCCGGCACCAGCACCACCCAGGCTGGCGGGAATCCGGATTCGCGCAGCAGGCTCACCATGTGTGCGGGCAGGGCCGCGGCCACGCCCATCGTGGCCACCATGAAGAAGGCGACCAGCAGATAGGGCGCGCCGCGCATCAGGCGCAAGCGCTCGGCGGCCTCGTCGGCGCGCGCTGCGGCGGCTTCGTGTGCGCCGGGCGCTGCGAACGACGGCGGTGGCGCGTCACGCAGCAGCCGCAGGTGCAGGGGCACGCACACCATCAGCGGCAGCAGCGCGATCACGCCCACCGCCGTGCGCCAGCCCAGGGCCTGCACCAGCCAGGCGGTCAGTGGAATGAACACCGTACTGGCCAGGCCGCCCAGGAAGGTCAGGGTGATGATGGCGCGCCGAAAGTCCAGCGGGTAGCGGCGCGTGACCACCGCGAACACCGGGTTGTAGGCGCTGGCGGCCATGCCCGCGCCCAGGAGCATCCAGACCGCGTAGAACGACAGCAGGTCATCGACCTGCGTGTGCAGCGCCAGGCCCAGGACGATCAGGAGCGAGCCGCCGGTGATCACCGCGCGTTCGTGTCCACGGTCGATCCAGCGGCCCACCGGATAGGCCAGCAGGCCCTCGACGCCGAGCATGAGGCTGAAGGCCAGCGCGCTCTGCGCCCGGCTCAAGCCCAGTTCGCGCTCGATGGGTTCCATGAGCAGCGCGAAGGTATAGAACACGCTGCCCCAGGTGACCAACTGCGCCAGCGACAGCCCGCCCACAAGCCGCCGGTCGTAGCGGTGCGCGGGGGCGGGCAGGCTCATGACACCGATTTTCACACGCGGGAAACGAGACCCCCGCGCGCCGTCTGGCCTGCGCGCAAGTCACCAAGCAGAACGTGTGCCGCTGCGTACGCAGCGTCAGCTTCAGCGCTCGGCGGGCTAGAAGTGGCGGCGCACCCTCACGCCGCCGCGGGACCCAGCCCTCGCCGGTACTGAATTGCCTCGGCCAGGTGCGCCACGTCCACATGCGGTGCATCCGCCAGGTCCGCGATGGTGCGGGCCACCTTGAGCGCGCGGTGCGTGGCGCGGGCGCTCCAGCCCAGTCGCTGCGCGGTGGCCTGCAGGAAACGCGAGGCTTCGGTCGACAGCGCCGCGTGCTGGTCGAGCGCGCGTCCGGCCAGTTGCTGGTTGGCGTGGCCCTGACGATCGATCGCGCGTTGTCGGGCCTGCGTGCAGCGCGCGCGCACCGTGACCGAGGACTCGCCCGCAGGCGCGTCCAGCAGGTCGCCCGGTGGCAGCGCCGGCACTTCC
This sequence comes from uncultured Ramlibacter sp., assembly GCA_964620375.1. Taxonomy (GTDB): domain Bacteria; phylum Pseudomonadota; class Gammaproteobacteria; order Burkholderiales; family Burkholderiaceae_C; genus Ramlibacter. The sequence goes on from CAZUKC010000098.1 coordinate 4,878, forward strand.
ACCTGCAGGTCGATGCGATCGAGCAGCGGTCCGCTGATACGCGCCTGGTAGCGACCGACCTGGTCCGGCGTGCAGCGGCAGGTCTTGCGGGTAGAGCCGAGCCAGCCGCAGGGGCAGGGGTTCATCGCGGCCACCAGCTGGAAGCGCGCCGGGAACTGCGCCCGACGCGCGGCGCGCGCGATGCAGATCTGTCCTGTCTCGAGCGGCTCGCGCAGGGCCTCCAGCGCCGCGCGCGGAAACTCCGGCAGCTCGTCGAGGAACAGCACGCCACCATGTGCCAGAGAGATTTCGCCGGGTCGCGGCGGCGAGCCGCCTCCCACCAGGGCCACGGCGCTGGCGGTGTGGTGCGGGCTGCGCGTGGGGCGCTGCCCCCAGTGCGCCAGCTGCAGGGGGCCGGCCAGGCTGGAGACCGCAGCACTCTCCAGAGACTCCTGCATCGTCATTGGGGGCAGCAAACCGGCAAAGCGCTGCGCCAGCATGGACTTGCCCGAGCCGGGCGGGCCGATCAAAAGCAGCCCGTGGCCGCCGGCGGCGGCGATCTCCAGCGCGCGCCGCGCCGCGGCCTGCCCTTTCACGTCGGCCAGGTCCGGGCCCTCGGCCTGTAGGGTCGGGGCCCGGGGGGCCATCCGTGTCCAGCCTTCCAGCGTGTCCGTATTGGCCGGCCCGGGCGCACCGGCCGGTGCGAAGCGGCGCACCACGTCCAGCAGGTGCCGCGCCCGCCAGACCCGCGCGCCGGGCACGAGCGCGGCCTCTTCTGCGTTGCCGGGGGGCAGCACCAAGGCGATGGCATCGCCGGCGGCGGCCACCGCCAGGCTCATGGCCAGGGCGCCGCGTACCGGGCGTAGTTCACCCGAGAGCGACAGCTCGCCCGCGAAGGCATGGTCCGCCAGCGGCGCCGCGTCGATCTGGCCGCTGGCCGCCAGGATGCCCACCGCGATCGGCAGGTCGAAGCGCCCCGAGTCCTTGGGCAGGTCGGCCGGCGCCAGGTTGACCGTGATCCGTTGGTTGTGCGGGAAGCTCAGCCCGCAGGTCTGTAGCGCGGACCGCACCCGTTCCCGCGCCTCCTTCACTTCTATATCGGCCAGCCCCACCAGCGTGAAACTGGGCAGGCCATTGGCCAGGTGGACCTCCACCCGTACCGCCTCGGCGGACAGGCCCAGCAACGCGCGACTTTGCACCACGCACAGGCTCATATTCTTTTCCTCCCCAAGCGCGTGCATCGTAGTGCGTGGTGCGGGCCGGCCCGAAGTGCACCAAGTTGGGGCAATATCGGGGCGGATCTCACCAGGAATGGGCATGGACGGCCCTGCAGGCTGCCCTTTTCGAGGGGAGGCGTCACCGAGGCCGGTGTGGCACGGGACCTGCTAAGCAGTCCTGCAAGTTGTCCCTATCCAAGACTCACGGAGAACACCCATGAAATTGAAAGCCACCCTGCTGCTGTCCACCCTGGCCCTGTCGGCGACCGCCTTCGCCCAGTCCAAGGCGCCCGAACCCGACTACACCCTGTCCTTCAACGCGGGCGTGGTGTCTGACTACCGTTACCGCGGCATCTCGCAGTCGCGCCTGAAGCCTGCGGCGCAGGCGGGTCTGGATTACGCCCACAAGAGCGGCTTCTACCTGGGCGCCTGGGGCTCCACCATCCGCTGGATCAAGGACTACAGCGCCACCGATGGCAACGTCGAGCTGGATCTGTACGGTGGGTATAAGGGCGAGATCGCCAAGGGCCTCGCCTACGACCTCGGCGTGCTGCGCTACGAATACCTGAACAACACCCTGGGACGGGTCACGAATTACGCCAATGCGAATACCACCGAGGTGTACGGTGCGCTGACCTTCGGCGTGGTCACGGCCAAATACTCCCAAAGCCTGACCAACCTGTTCGGCAACATCAACAGCAAGGGCAGCCAGTACCTGGACCTGTCTGCGACCCTCGATCTTGGCAGCGGTTTCACCCTGACTCCGCACGTCGGCCGCCAGCTGGTGAACAACAACCCCCTCTACCACTACACCGATTACTCGGTGACTTTGGCCAAAGACCTGGGCAACGGCTTGAGCGCCTCGGCCATGTTGGTCGATACCAACGCCAAGGTCGGCTCCTACAACTGGGGCGGCAAAGGCTACGTCGGCAAGTCCGGCGTGGTCGCCGGCCTGA
>CAZUKC010000099.1:0-7003 GCA_964620375.1 uncultured Ramlibacter sp.
CGCGATTGGGTTCAGGCTGTGCCGGGTCGCGCGGGCCCACCGTGCCCAGGCGCGCGCGCAGCGACTGGGGTTGTCCGGTGAGGATGGCCGCATAGACCGTGGTGTTGGCCAGCACCTTCTTGACGTAGTCGCGCGTCTCGTGAAAAGGCACGTTCTCGGCCCAGGCCGCACCCTCGATCACGGGGCCGTTGCGCCAGGCGCGCGGGCGGCTGGGGCCGGCGTTGTAGGCGGCCGCAGCCAGCGGCATGGAGGCGGCGAAGTCGTCCAGCACGATCTTGAGGTAGCCGGTGCCGATAGCGATGTTGGTTTCGCGGTCGTTGATCTGGTTGGGGGTGAAGTTGGCCAGGCCGATGCGCCGCGCCGTCCATCGCGCGGTGGCCGGCATGACCTGCATCAGTCCCGAGGCCCCGACGTGCGAGCGCGCGTCCATGATGAAGCGGCTTTCCTGGCGGATCAGGCCGTAGACGTAGGCGGGGTCCAGGCTGATCTCTCCGGTGCGCCGCACCACCGACTCCCGAAACGGCATCGGAAAGCGCTGCTCGACGTCGAACTCGCCGCGCGTGCGGTCACTGGTGTTGATGCAGCGGTCCCAGACCTCGCGCTCGCAGGCCAGGGCCGCTGCCGCCAGCAGTTCGCGGTCGGCCATGCCACCGGGTCGGGCCAGGTTGGTGGTGTAGTTCCATTCGCGCACGCCGTCGGCGCGCAGTCCGATGGCGATGGCGTGCAGGGCCCGTGCCAGCCCTGGGTTGCGCCGGGCCCCCTCGCGTTCTTCAGCGGTGAGCGGCGCAGGTCGCGCGGGCAGCGTGATCTTCTGCCCGAGTTCCTCCAGCGCCAGCTGCTCGTAGAAGCCGCGTGGGGACGCCAGGCCGGTCAGTTGGCGGCGGGCCTCGGCCTTGTCGGCCTCCTGGCCGGTGGCCAGATGACCGCGGGCGCGCCAGTAGATCCAGGCCGGGTCCTGCTGACTCGCGGGCGTCATCGCATTCACCGCGGTGATCACGGCCTTCCATTCGGGCTGGCTGCCGGCGCGCAGGGCGGCGCGTACCTTCCAGGCCAGCATCTCGTCGTTCAGGTCGGTGGCGCGCGTGACCTTGGCGTAGTGCGCCAGCGCGCCGGGCTGCAGACGCTGTGCCGCCTGGCGGCCGATCACGCCCCAGACCCAGTTGCGTTCTTCGGGGGTGAGGTGCAGCTCCCACTTGCGGTTCATGGCGGCGGCGGCCACCTCGGGGTCGTTGGCCGCCATGCGCACCAGGGCCAGCGTGGCCAGTTCCTTGCGGGTGCGCGACATCGCACCCACGCGGTTGGCGATATAGCGCGCCGGGTTGGCCAGGGCCTCGCCGGCCTGGGCGGACACCTCCGGGGCGACGATCTCCACGGCCGCCAGCGCGGCGCGCGTGCGATTGTGTTCGGCAGCGTGGCGAGCCTTACGCCAGACGTCCAGGGCCGCCAGGCGCGGGCCGTTGCCGGGACCCGCGAGGTTGCGGGCCGCGGTGGTGCAGCCGTCCTCGGCTTCGCGCTGCGCCTGCCAGAGCCGGCGCACCTCGTCGACCAGAGCGGGCGTGGCGCCCTCGCGCAGCTGCTGCACCAGCAGCGCGTAGCAGCGCACCTGGGGGTCGTCGTTCATGCGAAAGCGAGGGTGTTCCTCCGCGAAGGCGGTCCAGTCGCGGCGTTGCCCCAGGAGCAGCAGCCAGTCATTGCGCAGGCGGTCTTCCTGGTAGGTGCCGGCGTATCGGGTGTAGAACTCCTGCACCTCCTGGGCGCTGGCGGTGTCCAGGCGGGCGCGCAGCTCCCAATAGGCGGCCCAGGGCTCCAGCAGGTGGCCGCGCGCCTGCGGCAGCAGCTGGGTCAGGCGCGCCTTCTGGCCCTGGCGGAAGGCCTGCCCCATTTCGATGAGGGTCTGGTCGCCCGTGGCGTCGGTGCGCCCCTGGGCCTGCACCGCGCAGGCCAGGAGAGGAGCCGCGATCAGTGTCAGAATCTTTCGGAACTTCATTGGTGGATTATGGACAAGTCAGAGGAAAAAAAGGTCCTGCGCCAGCAGCTTCTGCAGGCCCGCCTGGAGATGCCCGATCGCCTGGCGCGGGCCGACCTGCTGCAACGGGTCATGCGCATCTGGCTGGTGGGCCGCCCTGATCTCGTGATCGGCGCCTATTGGCCGATCAAGGGCGAGTTCGATCCCCTGCCTGCCTTGCATCGCTGGAAAGAGGACGGCGAACTCCTGGACCAGCCCCAGCGACGGCGCATCGGCCTGCCCGTGGTGGACAAGGTCCACAAGACGCTGCAGTTTCACGCCTGGTTTCCCGGCTGCCCCATGGAGGAAGACGCCTACGGCATCCCCAAGCCCAAGGACACCGAGGTGATCGTGCCCACCCTGCTGTTCGTCCCCTGCGTGGGGTATGGGCCGGGCGGCTACCGTCTGGGGTATGGCGGCGGTTTCTACGACCGCACCCTGGCCAGCCTGCAGCCACGGCCCCACACCGTGGGTCTGGGCTACACCAACGGCTTTCTGCCCGATTTCGAGCCGCAGCCCCATGACGTGCCGCTGGACGCCATCCTCAATGACAACGGGGTGGTCTGGCCGGTGCGCTAGGACCCGCCTGCGTCCGCGTGAACCTTCGCTAAGATGGCTCGCCCAGAGGAGTACCCCCCACGATGTCCAAAGCCTTTGCCAGTCAGGCCGACCTGACCGACAAGAAGATCACCTTCGAACAACTGAGCCCGCATTGCTGGGCCTACACCGCCGAAGGTGACCCGAACTCCGGCGTCATCATCGGTGACAAATTCATCATGGTCAGTGACGCCACCGCCACGCCCGCGATGGCGCGCGACCTGATCGCCCGCATCCGCACCGTGAGCGACAAGCCGATCAAGTACGTCCTCCTCACGCACTACCACGCAGTGCGCGTGCTGGGGGCCAGCGCCTTCGCGGCCGAGGGCGCGACCGAGGTCATCGCCAGCCAGGGCACCCTGGACCTGATCATCGAGCGGGGCAAGGAGGACATGAAGTCCGAGATGGAGCGCTTCCCGCGCCTGTTCCGCAACGCCGAATCCGTGCCGGGCCTGACCTGGCCCACCATGGTGATCGGCGGCGGCAGCCCCGTGAAGGGCGAAGTCCCTGGCAAGCTCACTGTGGACCTGGGCGGCGTGAAGGTGCAGATCTGGCACCCGGGTCCGGGGCACACCCGAGGCGACACCATTGCCTGGGTCGAGGAGGAAAAGGTGCTGTTCTCCGGCGACCTCGTGGAATACGAAGCCGGCGTCTACACCGGCGACGCGCAGCTCGAGGAGTGGCCCGCCACCCTGGAGGCCTTACGCGCCCTGAACGCCGACGCCATCGTGCCCGGACGCGGCGAAGCGATGAAAGGCAACGTCAACGTGAACAAGGCCCTGGACTACACCAAGCGCTGGGTCGAGACGCTGTATCGCTGCGGGCGTGAAGCGGCCGCCGCCAACATGGACCTGAAGGCCGCCATGGCCCACACCCGCAAGGCCATGGACCCCGTGTTCGGACATGTCTTCATCTACGAGCACTGCCTGCCCTTCGACGTGAGCCGCGCCTACGATGAGGCGCGCGGCATCAAGAACCCCCGCATCTGGACCGCCGAACGCGATCAGGAGATGTGGGCGGCGCTGCAGTCCTGAGTCTGGCGTTCGGCGCGCCCGATCAGCGCGCCGCCGCCATCAGGTCGGCCAGGTCCCGCTGGTAGGCCCGCAGGCGACGCGCCGCGCTCTGGCGCTGTGCGGGCGTGGTGGCGTTGTGCACCGCGGCCACCAGCGCACAGTTGTCCTCCAGCGAGATCTCGCGGTATCGCAGCGCCGCGGGGTCAGGCGGTATCTGACCGCGATCGATCAGGCCCTTGAACAGCAGCCGGGCCTCCTGGGGCGCAGTGCCAGACCGCAGCTGGCGCAGCGTCTGCAGCGTGTCCGCATGGCGACGGCGCATCTCCGACAGGATCTGCGCCGGGTCGAAGCGCGAGGCCTCGATGCGCTGTCGCAGCACCGCGCGCTGCGCATCGTCCAGCCGCCCGTAGGTGTCTTCGATCCGCTGCAGGAACTGCTTGTAGTGCCGGTCGCGGCGTTCGGCCAGGGAAATGTCCACCCACTCCTTGCGGAAGTCCTTCGCGTTGCGCTCGTAGCGATCGGCCAGGTGGCGCAGCTGCTCGGGGGTGAGGGTGGGCGCGACCGAGACGATCGCCCCCTCGGATTGCGACGCCAGGGCCAGGAAGCGCAGACGTCCCTCGTCGGCCAGCTTGCACACCTGCTCGGGGGTGATGTCGTTGGCCGCCATCTGCTCCAGACGCGCCAGCAGCTCGGCGTAACGGGGCAGCTCGGTGCTGCGGTGCCACTGGTGCAGGCGGGTCAGTTCGTCCTTCACCGGTACCCGCTGGGCGTCGTTGAAGTCCATGTAGCCGTCCAGCCACCACCAGGCCAGATCGGGCAGGTTGTTGTAGCCCAGTTTCACGGCGCTACAGCCCGCCAGGGCCGCCCCCAGGGCCAGGGCCCCGATAATCCGCACGAGCCTCGATGCGAGAGTGGTCATGAACGACAAAGGAAACGCGATGGCGTCAGTGGATGTGGTGGTCATGGCGGCCGGCAAGGGCACGCGCATGAAAAGCGGTCTGCCCAAAGTGTTGCACCGATTGGGCGGGCGCGCTTTGCTGGCCCACGTGATCGACTCGGCTGCGGGGTTGAAACCGCGCCGCCTGATCGTGATCACCGGTCACGGCGCCCCCCAGGTCCAGGCCGCGGCGCAGGCGCACGCGCAGGCGGCGGGTCTGGCGGCCTGCGACACCGTGCTGCAGGAACCCCAACTGGGCACTGGCCACGCCGTGCAGCAGGCCCTGCCCCTGCTGCCCGAAGACGGCGTCTGCCTGGTGCTCAATGGCGACGTGCCCCTGATCGAGACCGCCACCCTGCAGGCCCTGGTCCAGGCCTGCGGCGGCGAGCGCCTGGCCCTGCTCACCGTGGACATGCCCGATCCCACCGGCTATGGCCGCATCGTGCGCGAAGGCGAATCGGTGCGTGCCATCGTCGAACACAAGGACGCGAGCGAAGCCCAGCGCCGCATCACCGAGGTCTATACCGGCTTCCTGGCCGCCCCCAACCGCCTGCTGCGGGACTGGCTCGGTCGCCTGACCAACGACAACGCCCAGGGCGAGTACTACCTCACCGACGTGGTGAAGCTGGCGGTTCAGGGCGGTGTGGCAGTCGCCGCGCTGCGCATCGACGACCGGGTGCAGGCCGACGGCGTGAACAGCCCGCTGCAGCTGGCTGAACTCGAGCGCGCCTACCAGCTGCGGCAGGCCCGTGCGCTGATGGCGCAGGGCGTGCGCCTGGCCGATCCGGCGCGTTTGGACGTGCGCGGTACGCTGGCCTGCGGCGCGGATGTCGAGATCGACATCAACTGCGTGTTCGAGGGGGCTGTGAGCCTGGGTGACGGCGTGCGTATCGGCGCGAACTGCGTGATCGCCAACGCGCGCATTGAGGCCGGCGCGGTGGTCCACCCCTACACCCATATCGACGGCGAGACCGCCGGCGTGACCGTGGGTCCGGGGGCGCTCGTCGGCCCCTTCGCCCGCCTGCGCCCCGGCGCGGTGCTGGGCCCCGACGTGCATATCGGCAACTTCGTCGAGGTCAAGAACTCCACCCTGGCCGCAGGTGCCAAGGCCAACCATCTGGCCTACCTGGGCGACGCCACGGTGGGTGAACGCGTGAACTACGGCGCGGGGTCCATCACCGCCAACTACGACGGCGTGAACAAGCACCGCACCGTGATCGAGGCCGACGTGCACGTGGGCAGCAACTGCGTGCTGGTCGCGCCGGTCACCCTGGGCGCAGGGGGCACGGTGGGGGGTGGCTCCACCATCACCAAGGACACCCCGCCGGGCGCGCTGTCGGTGGCGCGCGGCAAGCAGGTGTCTATCGCCAACTGGAAGCGGCCCACCAAGGGCAGCCGTTAGGACGCCGCTTGCGCGCGCGCCAGAGGCAGGCGCGGCGCGAACTTCGCCCGCTTCACGCTGAAGAAGGCCTTCACGTTGCGCACATTGGCGTCGGCCGTGAACAGGCGCTGCTGCAGCGCCAGATAGGACGGCATGTCGGCCGCCCGCACGTGCAGGATGAAGTCCGGCCCGGGCGAGACCCGGTAGCACTGTTGCACCGCGTCGTCCGCGACCACGCGCGCCTCGAAGGCCTCGAGGTGCTCGGCGCCCTGGCGCTCCAGCGTCACCTCCACGATGGCCTCCAGCCCGTGCCCCAGCACCGGCGTGAGCCGGTCGGCGTCCAGGATGGCGACCTGCCGCTCGATCAGACCCGCCGCCTGCAGCCGCTTGACCCGGCGCAGGCAGGTTGGGGGCGAGACGTGCAGCCGCTGCGCCAGCGCCAGATTGCTCTGGGAGGCGTCCTGCTGCAGCAGTTCCAGCAACTGCAGGTCCGTGGTGTCGAGAAATGAAGCGTTAATGGATTCCATTGATGTGAAATTTTATGTCAAACTTCATCTGTAAGGAAATAATACTTCAAAAATATGCCTTAAAAGAATCCTTATTCCGAGTAGCTAGGCCTACAGTCGCGTCACTGAAGGAGTGACTCCCATGTGTGGCATCGTCGCCGCGGTCTCCGACCGCAACATCGTTCCCATCCTCGTACAGGGACTGCAGCGTCTCGAATACCGCGGCTATGACTCCTGCGGCGTGGCGGTGCACGCGGGGGGGCTCAAGCGTGCCCGCAGCACCGCGCGGGTGGCTGAACTGATGCAGCAGGTGGACGGTGAGGGCATCACCGGCACCACCGGCATCGCGCATACCCGCTGGGCCACGCACGGCGCGCCGGCGGTGCACAACGCGCACCCCCACTTCAGCCACGGCCCGGGCGCCACGCCTTCGGACCGCGCCGGGCGCATTGCGCTGGTCCACAACGGCATCATCGAAAACCACGACGAACTGCGCGCCGCGCTGCAGGCCAAGGGCTATGTCTTTGCCAGCCAGACCGACACCGAAGTCATCGCCCACCTGGT
>CAZUKC010000100.1:0-6960 GCA_964620375.1 uncultured Ramlibacter sp.
GCGATCACCAGGTCGTCGAGTTCGGCGTTGGCGATCTCGATGCGGCCCTTGACCTTGTCGTCCCAGGCCACCACCCCGCCCTGCGGGTTGCGAAAGCGCAGCACCGGCTTCACGCCCGCGGGCACCGGCGGCAGCACCTTGCCCGGCTCGGGACGCCAGGTGCCGTCGTAGCGGGGCTTCTCCTTGGCGGCCATCTGTCGCTCACGCAGCGCGTCGAGTTCGGCCACGCTCATGTAGCAGGGATAGACCAGTCCCTCGGTCTGCATGCGGGCGAGCACCTCGCGGTAGCGGTCCATCCGCTGCATCTGGTAGTAGGGCCCCTCGTCGTGGGTGAGTCCCAGCCAGGCCATGCCCTCCAGGATCACGTCCACCGCCGCCTGCGAAGAACGCTCCAGGTCGGTGTCCTCAATGCGCAGGATGAAGTCGCCCCCCTGCGAGCGCGCGAAGGCCCAGGGGTAGAGGGCCGAGCGGATGTTGCCCAGGTGGATGAAGCCGGTGGGCGACGGCGCGAAGCGGGTGCGCACGCGGGCACCGTCCGCTGGCTTGGAAGTCTCGGAGGTCACAGCGAACAATCAGGTCAGAAGGTCAAGCCCATGGGACAGGTCGGCCTGGATATCGCCCAGGTGCTCCAGTCCCACCGCCACGCGCACCAGGTTCTGGCGGATGCCTGCGGCCTGTCGCTGGGCCTCGGTCAGGCGCCCGTGCGAGGTGCTGGCGGGCTGGGTGATGATGGTTTTCACATCGCCCAGGTTGGCGGTGATGGACAGCCACTTCGTCGAGTCAATCACCTGGAAGGCATTGGCACGGCCCGCTTCCGGGGTTGCGCCCTTCACGTCGAAGGACACCACCGCGCCCCCCATCCCGGATTGCTGCGCCATCGCCAGCGCGTGCTGGGGGTGGCTGGCCAGGCCGGGGTAGTACACCCGCTCCACGCCCGGATGCGACTCGAGCCAGCGCGCCAACTCCAGGGCGCGCTTGGATTGCGCCTCCATGCGGATGCCCAGGGTCTCCAGCCCCTTGAGCACCACCCAGGCGTTGAAGGGCGACAGGGTGATGCCGCCACTGCGTTGCACCGGAATCAGCTTCTCGCGGATCAGGGCTTCACTCGCGCAGATCGCACCGGCGATCACCCGACCCTGGCCGTCCAGGTACTTGGTGCCCGAGTGCGTGATGATGTCCGCACCCAGGTCGCCCGGCTTTTGCAGCGCCGGCGTGCAAAAGCAGTTGTCCACCGCCAGCAGCGCGCCGGCGTTGTGCGCGAGGTCGGCCAGCGCGCGGATGTCGCACACCTCGGTCAGCGGGTTGGTGGGGGTCTCGGCGAACAACAGCTTCGTGTTGGGGCGGATCGCGGCCTTCCACTCGGCCAGGTCGGTCTGCGACACGAAGGTACTCTGCACCCCGAACTTGCCGAACTCCGTGCCGATCAGCTTGATCGTCGAGCCGAACACCGAGCGCGAACACACCACATGGTCGCCCGCCTTGAGCAGACCCATGCAAAGCAGCAGGATCGCGCCCATGCCACTGGCCGCGGCGATGCAAGCCTCAGTGCCTTCCATGGCCGCCAGGCGCTGCTCCATGCTGGCCACCGTGGGGTTGGTGAAGCGCGAGTAGATGTAGCCGTCTTCCTCGCCCGCAAAGCGCCGGGCTGCGGTCTCGCTATCGGGCTGGGTGAAGCTGGAGGTGAGGAACAGGGCCTCGGCGTTCTCGCCGTACTGCGTCTTGTCCACGGCGGTGCGCACCGCCAGCGTGTCCAGGTGCAGGCCTTCAGGGAGTTTTTTCGTGGCCATGGTGTTCAGGCTTCCTGAGCGTTGGGCAGGGCCAGGCGCGAGGTGTCGGAATCGGCGCCCTCTTGCGGGCCGATCCGGCCGGCATTCAGGCGGGCGATGTCTTCGGCGCTGATATCGCCGGTCACATACACACCGTCAAAGCACGAGGCGTCAAATCCGTCGAACTTCGGCGCGTCCTTCGGGGCGGCGGCCAGGATGGCGCGCTTCATGCCCTCCACCTCCTGGTAGATCAGCGCGTCGCAGCCAATGATCTGGCGCACTTCTTCGACCGTGCGGCCATGGGCCACCAGCTCGGTGGGCGTGGGCATGTCGATGCCGTAGACGTTCGGGTAGCGCACCGGCGGTGCGGCGCTGGCCAGGTAGACCTTCTTGGCGCCAGCGTCGCGCGCCATCTGCACGATCTCGCGGCTGGTGGTGCCGCGCACGATGGAGTCGTCCACCAGCAGCACGTTGCGGCCCTTGAACTCGCTGGCGATCACGTTGAGCTTCTGGCGCACGGATTTTTTGCGCACGCCCTGCCCCGGCATGATGAAGGTGCGACCCACGTAGCGGTTCTTCACGAAGCCTTCCCGATAGGGCACCCCCAGCAGGTGCGCCAGCTGCGTGGCACTGGGTCGGCTCGATTCGGGAATCGGAATGATCACGTCGATCTCGGAAGGCGGCACGGTGGACACCACCCGCTGTGCCAGCGTCTCGCCCAGGTTCAGGCGGGCCTGATAGACCGAGATGCCATCGAGCACCGAATCAGGCCGGGCCAGGTACACGTACTCAAAGATGCAGGGCGTCAGGCGCGGCGCGGCGGCGCACTGCTTCGCGTACAGCCGCCCCTGCAGGTCGATGAACACCGCCTCGCCCGGCGCCACGTGGCGCTCGAACTGGTGCCCGGTGCCCTCCAGGGTGACAGTCTCGCTGGCCACCATGACCGTGCCGTCGGCCCCGCGCCCCAGCGACAAGGGGCGGATCCCGTGCGGATCGCGAAAGGCGATCACGCCGTAACCTGCGACCAGGGCGATCACCGCGTACGAGCCGCGCACCCGCTGGTGCACCTGGGCCACCGCAGTGAAGATGTCCTCGGGCTTGAGCGGAACGCCGCGGCTGGCGCGATCGAGCTCGTGCGCGAACACGTTCAGCAGCACCTCGGAGTCGCTCTCGGTGTTGATGTGGCGGTGGTCGGTGGAGAACAGCTCCGACTTCAGCGTCTGCGCGTTGGTCAGGTTGCCGTTGTGGACCAACACGATGCCAAACGGCGCGTTCACGTAGAAGGGCTGGGCCTCTTCCTCGCTGTCGGCATTGCCTGCAGTGGGATAGCGCACCTGCCCCAGACCGCAATGCCCCGGCAGCGCGCGCATGTTGCGGGTGCGAAAGACGTCACGCACCATGCCCTTGGCCTTGTGCATGAAGAACTTGCGCTCCTGCTGCGTGACGATGCCCGCGGCGTCTTGGCCGCGATGCTGCAGCAGCAGCAAGGCGTCGTAGATCAGCTGGTTGACTGGGGCGTTGCTCACGACCCCGACGATTCCGCACATGCCTGTGTCACCCCGGTAGGTACTGCCCGAAGCGCTCGGGCAGTATCGGTTTCAATCCCTTGAGCGCCTTGGCCGACGCCTGCGCGCCCGCCGATTCATTCCATGTCTGAGTGTCCTTCACCGGCGTCATCAGGGCCACCACGGTCAAGGCCAGCACGATCACCAGCCCCCGCACCAGTCCGAAGGCCGCCCCCAGGATACGGTCCACCGGCCGCAGGCCCACCACCTCGATCAGCTTGCGGGCCAGCATCGCCAGCAAGGCCATCGCAAACAGCGACCCCACCAGCACCACGACGAATCCCGCCGCGTACCGCAGCGCCGGGGACCACTGTCCCATCGGCAGCCAGCTGGCGACCGCGGGCGCCCACCACTGGGCCAGCACAAAGGCCACGATCCAGCCTGCGACCGAGATCACCTCGAACACCAGCCCGCGCCAGACGCCCACCACCAGGGACAGCACCAGAATGGCGGCGAACACCCAGTCGAGCGTGGCCATGGGGTTCGTTCAGCGCCTGGTTCAGAGGCTCAGAACGGTGGCCGGCAGGTCCAGCCCCTTGACCTTGGCGGCGGCCTTGTCGGCTTCGGCGCGGGACTCGAAGGGCCCCACCCGCACGCGGATCCGCTTGCCCTCCTTGGTCTCGGCCACCTGGGTGTAGGTCTTGAGCCCCGCCTTTTCCAGGGTCAGGCGGGCCTCGCGGGCGCGTGCGGCCTCGGCGAAGGCGCCCACCTGCACGACATAGCGGCCCTCGGCGGCGGCGGAGGCGGGCTTGCCTTCGAGCAGGGCCTTGGCACGGTCGCCATCGGCCGCGGAAGCCGCCGTGCGCGCGGCGGGCGCGGCGGGAGCGGCAGGCGCGGAGGATGCTGCAGGCGCCGCCGCAGCAGCAGGTTCTGGCACCGGGGCCACGAACACCGGGGCCTGGGCCGCGGTGGGTGCTGGCGCCGGAGACGCCGCCGGGGGCGCAGACGCTGCCCCCGCGGCAACGCTCACCGCGCCGACGGCACTGTTGGTGGCGCCTGCCGCCTTGCCGCGGTCCGGGATCTCGATGGGGATGTCCACCGGGATGGGGCGGGGCTGGGTGTCAAACACCAGGGGAAAGCCGATCACGCCCACCAGAACGAGGATGGAGGCGCCGATCAGGCGCTGCTTGGCGCGTTTGCGCAGGGCCTCGATGCTTTCGGGCTGCGCCGCGAGGGCGTCGGCGTCGGCGCCGGTCTTTCGGAACTTGAAAAAAGCCATGAACGCTCGTGCCCGATGGAAGTCAGGTGCCCAGGTGACGGGCCTGCAGCCGGGGCGTGCCGTCCGCCAGGACACCCCCCACCGTGAAGAAAGATCCAAAGGCCACGATTCTATCAGCGGGGTCTGCTACAGCCACCGCCGCTTCCAGGGCCTCGCGCGGTCCCGCGTGGGTGCTGGCCGGCACGCCCGCGCGGGCGCCCAGCGCCTCCCAGCGCGCCTTCAGGCCGGCGGCGGTCTCGGCACGCGGCGTGGGCAGGTCGCAGAAGTACCAGCGGTCGGCCAGAGGTGCCACGCGCCGCAGCATGGTCTCCAGGTCCTTGTCGCCCATGGCCCCGAACACCAGGTGGGTGGTGGGGTAAAAGCCCATGGCGTCGAGGTTGGCCACCAGGGCCGCCACCGAATGCGGGTTGTGGGCCACGTCCAGCACCAGGGCCGGCTGGCCCGGCACGATCTGGAAGCGCCCGGGCAGTTCCACCAGGGCCAGGCCGTTGCGCACCGCCTGCGCCGTCACCGGCAGGCGATCCCGCAGCGCGGTCAGGGCCGCCAGCACGCCTGAGGCATTCACCAGCTGGTTGGCCCCGCGCAGCGCGGGGTAGGCCAGCCCCGGGTAACGCCGCCCGCGTCCGGCCCAGGCCCATTGCTGCTTGTCCCCGGAAAAGTTGAAGTCGCGCCCGAGCAGCCAGAGGTCCGCGCCCAGCGCGTTGGCACGGTCGATCACGCTTTGAGGCGGCACGGGATCGCTCACCACCGCAGGCCGGCCGGCGCGCAGGATGCCGGCCTTCTCGCGGCCAATGGATTCCCGGTCCGGGCCCAGGAACTCCATGTGGTCCAGGTCGATGCTGGTGATCACCGCCACGTCCGGGTCGATCACGTTGACCGCGTCCAGCCGCCCGCCCAGGCCCACCTCCAGGATGGCGACGTCCAGCTGGCTGGCTGCCATCAGGCTCAGGATCGCCAGCGTGGTGAACTCGAAGTAGGTGAGCGTCACCCCCTGGCGGGCGGCCTCCACCCGGGCGAAGTGCGGCACCAGCGCCTCGGGGGCGGCCGACGCGCCGCGCAGGCGGCAGCGCTCCTGGAAATGCACCAGGTGCGGCGAGGTGTACAGGCCGGTGCGCCAGCCCGACTCCAGGGCAATCGCCTCCAGCATGGCGCAGGTCGAGCCCTTGCCGTTGGTGCCGGCCACGGTGATGACCGGGCAGTCAAAGCGCAGGTCCAGGCGCTGCGCCACCTCGCGCACGCGGTCCAGGCCCATGTCGATGGTCTTGGGGTGCAGGCGCTCGCAGTGCGCCAGCCAGTCTTGCAGGGTCTCCATGGGCCGCGATTGTCACGCTTTACGATGACGCCCATGATCGTTCTTCATGGCATCCCGAACTGCGACACGGTCAAGAAGGCCCGCGCCTGGCTGCAGGCGCGCGGTGTGGACCACCGCTTCCACGATTTCAAGAAAGACGGCGTACCCCCCGACCGCCTGGCCGACTGGCTCGCGCGCCTGGACTGGGCGCTGCTCGTGAACCGCAAGGGCACGACCTGGCGCCAGCTCGGCCCCGCGGCCCAGGCCGCCGTCACCGACGCTGCCAGCGCCGCCGACCTGATGCGCCGCGAACCCAGCGTGATCAAGCGGCCGGTGGTGGACTGGGGCGACCAGACCACCGTGGGCTTCGACCCGGCCACCTGGGAGGCCCTGCTGGCCGCACGCTAAAGGGGCGGTTGTACGCCCCGACGTCAACTGCGGCTAGCATGGGCGCGTTGATACCTGAGGAGGCCACCGCATGACCCACCCCCGCCCCACCCTGCTTCGCATCCTGGCCGCCTGTACCCCGCTGGGCCTGGCGCTGGCCGCTGGCACTGCCCACGGCCAGGAGGTCGCCCGCGTCATCTCCAGCATTCCCGTCATTCAGCAGGTGGCCGTGCCGCGGCAGGTCTGCACAACGCAGCAGGTCGCCGTCGAACAACCCCGCAGCGGCGCGGGCGCCCTGCTGGGGGCTGTTGCTGGCGGCGCCGCCGGCAACGCCATCGGCGACGGCTCGGGGCGCGCGGTGGCCACCATGATCGGCATCATGGGCGGCGCCGTCCTGGGTAACCGCATCGAAGGCTCCCCCGGCACCCGCCTGCAGGACCAGACCACCTGCACCACCCAGACCGTCTACGAAAACCGCACCGCCGGCTACAACGTCACTTACGAATACGCCGGCCGCCAGTACCAGGCGCAACTGCCCCAGGACCCGGGCCCGACCCTGCGCGTGCAGGTGACCCCCGTGGCACCGCCCCCCTCGGCAGCAACCCCGTCCGTGGCCCCCACCCAGATCATGCAGGCGCCCGACCTCGGCCCGGCCGTCGTCTATTCCACCGGCCCCGCCCCAGCCCCGGTCGTCGTGCACCGCACCGTGACCGTGCAGCCCGCGGGGGTGCC
>CAZUKC010000101.1:0-6951 GCA_964620375.1 uncultured Ramlibacter sp.
TCTCTAGTCGGCTGCGGATTTCCCAGAGACCGCCGCCGAGTGATCGGACCAAGGGCATGCCCATGGGCCAGCCGAATTGCACGGTCTTGATGTCCTCGCCAATCGACTTGCGGTCCGATGCGGGCAATCCGCGCAGCCACTCGAGAACGGGTTCGTGGTCCGAGCCCGTCGCGAAGAAACGGACTTCAAGGACGGGCTTCATTGGGCAAGTGTACCAAATTTGATACGCTCTGCCGCCTTCCGGCTGAGGGCTTTCCGCGAGTTACCCGACGCTGCCCGGATCCACGTTCGCCCCGCACACGATCAGGGCCACGCGTTCCCCGGGCCGCGGGGTGTAGACGCCCGTCTGCAGCGCCGCCAACCCCAGGGCTGCCGCCGGTTCGACCAGCAGCTTCATCTCCTTCCAGAGCCAGCGCTGGGCCTCGCGGATCGCCTCATCGGGCAGCAGCAGCGCATGGTGCACGTGGCGCTGGGTGACCTGCCAGGCGATGTCGCCGATGCGCCGAGCGCCCAGGGAATCGGCGGCGATGCCGCCCACTTCCACATCCACCGGACGACCCGCCTCACGGGCCCGGTACAGGGTGGGCGCCCGCTCGGGCTCCAGGGCGACGACGCGGGCGCGGTCCTCGAACCAGGCCGCGATACCCCCGATCAGCCCGCCGCCACCCACGCTCACCAGCACGCTGTCGGGGCAGACCCCGCCTTGCGCCTCGAGTTCCTGTGCCAGGGTGCCCGCGCCCGCCACCACCTCGGGCTGGTCGTAGGCATGCGTGAGCAGGGCACCCGTCTCTTGCTGGCGGGCCAGGCAGGCCTGGTAGGCCTCGGCATAGACCGCACCCGTGACCACCACCTGCGCCCCCAGATCGCGCAGCTTGGCCTGCTTGGCTGGCGGTGAGACCGTGGGGACGAAGACCTCACAGCGCACCCCCAGGGCCTGGGCCGCTGCGGCCGTGGCGATGCCGGCATTGCCGCCGGAAGCGATGATCACGCCGCTGGCCGGCAGCGGGTTCGCCAGCAGCCGGTGGTACATGCCGCGGGCCTTGAAGCTGCCACCCACCTGCAGGTGTTCGAGCTTGAGCCAGACCTCGGCCCCCGCCACGCCCAGCGCGGCGCCGGGCAGCTTCCACAAGGGGGTCTCACGCAGGAAGGGGCGACCCGCAGCGGCAAGGCGCTGTGCGGCCCGTTCGATCTCGTGTCGGTCCATCAGGCGGCCGGCGGCGTGTCCAGCTTCAGCCCCTTGGGCAGCGGAAACTTCACCGTCTCTTCGATGCCCTCCATGCGCCGCACGGCCACCGCGCCGAGCGTTCGGACACGCTCGATCACATCCTGCACCAGCACCTCGGGCGCAGAGGCGCCAGCCGTCAGGCCCACGCGCTGCTTGCCTTCGAGCCACTGCACCTGCAGCTCGCTCGCGTCATCGACCATGTAAGCGGGCACGCCCAGCTTGCGGGCCAGTTCGGCCAGGCGGTTGCTGTTGGAGCTGGTGGGGCTGCCCACCACGATCACCACGTCGACCTGCCGCGACATCACCTTGACCGCGTCCTGGCGGTTCTGGGTGGCATAGCAGATGTCCTGCTGCTTGGGCCGGCGCACGCTGGGAAAGCGCTGGATCACCGCGGCCATGATCTCGGCGGCGTCGTCCACGCTCAGGGTGGTCTGGGTGACAACGGCCAGCTTTTCGGTCTGCGCAGGCTGCACGCGCGCGACGTCTTCCACGTCTTCCACCAGATGGATGCCGCTCTCGAGTTGACCCATGGTGCCTTCCACTTCGGGGTGCCCCTTGTGGCCGATCATGAGGAACTCGTAGCCCTCGCGCGCGAGCTTGGCCACCTCCACATGCACCTTGGACACCAGCGGGCACGTGGCGTCGAAGATCGAAAAACCGCGCCGGTGCGCTTCGTCCTGTACCGCCTTGCTGACGCCGTGGGCGGAGAAGACCAGCGTGGCACCGGGCGGGACGTCGGCCAGGTCTTCGATGAAGATGGCGCCCTTGGCCTTGAGGTCATTGACCACGAAGGTGTTGTGCACGATCTCGTGGCGCACGTAGATGGGGGCGCCAAACTTGACCAGCGCGTGTTCGACGATCTCGATGGCACGGTCGACACCGGCACAGAAGCCCCGGGGCTCGGCCAGCAGAATCTCGGCAGGGGCAGCTTGGGTCATAGCACTCCGATCACATGCACTTCGAAGGTGACGGGCTGGCCCGCCAGGGGATGGTTGAAGTCGAACAGGACGGCGTCGCCCTGACCAGGGGTGCCAGGTCCCACCTGCTGCACGTAGCCGGCATAGGTGCCATGGCCATCGGGGGTGGGGAACTGCACCACATCGCCCACCGCGTACTGCTCGTGGGGGTCGCCCATCTCGTTGAGCAGTTTGCGCGCGACCCACTGGCGCATCTCGGGATTGCGCTCGCCGAAGGCCTCGCCCGTCGGGATCTCGAAGGTGGCGCGGGCGCCCTCTTCCAGACCGATGAGGCGCTGCTCCACGGCCGGGGCCAGCTCGCCCGAACCCAGGGTCAGGGTGGCGGGCTTGCCGTCGAAGGTGTTGATGATGTCGCCCGCGGGCCCGGCCAGCCGGTAATGCAGCGTGAGGAAGGAACCGGCGGTGATGCGGGGCGCGGGGGATGCCATGGGTGTCTCGTGGGACAAGAGGGTCTCGCTACACTGAATCCCCCCATTGTAGAAACCCATGGCCCTGCTCGATCTCCCTGCCGACGCCCGCCCCCGAGAGAAGCTGCTGGCCCGGGGCGCCACCGCCCTGTCCGACACCGAGCTGCTGGCCCTGATCCTGCGCACCGGCCTGGCCGGCAAGGGGGTGATGGCCCTGGCCCAGGAGCTGGTGGACACCTTCGGCGGGCTGGCCGGCCTGCTGCACACCGACGCCCGGGCTCTGGGCCGGGTGAAGGGCCTGGGGGGTGCGGCCAAGCGCTCGCAGCTGGTGGCGGTGCTGGAATTGGCGCGCCGGGCCATGGCCGAACAACTGCGCGCCCGCGAGGTGCTGGATTCACCCGACGCGGTCACGCAGTACCTGCAGCTGCACCTGGCGCATCGGGGGCACGAGGTGTTCGCGGTGCTGTTCCTGGACGCGCAGCACCGCATGATCGTGATGGAGGAGATGTTTCGGGGCACGCTGTCCGAGACCAGCGTCTACCCGCGCGAGGTGGTGGTGCGGGCCCTGTACCACCGGGCCGCGGCGGTGGTGCTGGCGCACAACCATCCCAGCGGTCAGGTGCGTCCCTCGCCGGCCGACGAAGCCCTCACGCGCGCCCTGCGCGCCGCCCTGGGCCTGGTGGACGTGAGGGTGCTGGACCACGTGATCGTGAGTCCGGGACAGGCGCTGTCGATGGCGCAGCGGGGGCTGCTGTAGGCAGCGCGCCCATGAAGGTCAAGTCGCTTCAAGACCTGCAAGAGATCCAGCAGAAGCTGGCGCAGGAGCGCGCGCACCAGGCGGCGCAGGCGGCGGCGCGCCTGGAGGCCGAGCGCCTCGCCCAGGCCGAGAAAAACCTCTTTGCCCGGGCCGCGGGCCAGGTGCGGCCGCTGGACACGCCACCACGCGTGGTGCTGGCGCGCGAACAGCCGCCGCCCGTGCCAGTGCAGCGCCGGCTGGACGAACGCCGCGTCTTGCAGGAGGCCTTGAGCGACGAGTTCGACTCCAGCACCCTCCTGGATGTCGACGACGCCATGAGTTTTCGGCGCCCGGGGGTGGGCACGGACGTGACCCGCAAGCTGCGACGGGGCGACTGGAGCATTCAGCGCGAGATCGACTTGCACGGTCTGCGCCGCGACGATGCGCGTGAGGCGCTGGGAGAGTTCATCCGCGAGGCACACCGCCACGGCATCCGCTGCGTGCGGGTGGTGCACGGCAAGGGGCTGGGGTCACCGGGCAAGACCCCGGTGCTCAAAGGCAAGGTGCAGGGCTGGCTGGTGCAGAAGAACGAGGTGATGGCCTTCGTGCAGGCCCGGGCGTCGGATGGCGGGGCGGGGGCGCTGGTGGTGCTGCTCAAGCCGTCGGCGTGACGGGCCCGACGCTCAAAACACCGCGTGATCGCCCCGGTCAGGCGCGCGCTCACCCTGCCTGACCACCCGTTCGTAGAAGTCGAACAGCGTCTGCCGACCGGTGGAGGGCGTGGCCAGGGCGTCGTAGCGGCCGGTGGCGGGGTCGAGCACCAGCATGGATTCGGTGGCGTAGTAGCGGCCGATGCGCGCGAGTTCGGCCTTGGCCGCCAGCGGCGGGACGACGCGCCCGAGAACGGACAGCACCGCGATGACCGCATCGAGCAGGCCCACCGGCACCTGCTTGAACTTCGGCGGCTTTCCAAGCAGCCTGAACAGGTGTTCGCCCTGCTCGCGCGGCGTGATGGCCGGGCCGGGACCCCCGATCGGCAGGATGCGGTGGTGGCGGGTCGGATCGTCGATGCAGCCAGCCAGGTAGTCGGCCAGGTCGTCGTCGCTGATCGGCTTGCAGGCGGTGAGCGTACCGTCGCCGAAGACCAGGAAGGGTTTGCCCCGGCGCACCCGCTCGATCTGGCCCGAGAGCGACTTGAAGAAGGCGGTGGGCCGCACGATGGACCAGGTCAGGCCGGATGCCTGCAGCTTCTGCTCGAAGGCCAGCTTGGCGTGCTGGAATGCCAGCAGCGGCTTTTGCACGCAGATCGCGGAGAGCAGGACAACCTGGGTGACGCCAGCCGCACGCGCAGCCTCCAGCGCCAGGACATGGGCGTCATGGTCGATGGCCCAGGCATCGCGCGGCGCTCCAGTGCGGGAAGCCAGGCAGGAGACCAGCACGTCGAAACGCTCACCGCAGAAGGCGTCGCGCGCGAGGGATTCGGCCGACGTGACATCGCCCGTGCGCAGCGTGACCCCCGGCAGCGCGCGCGTCAGGGTCTGCGTGTCCGCCTGCGGCCGTACAAGGCACACCACCTCGTGCCCCCGCGCCACCAGCGCCCGGGCGGTGGCACGGCCGATGGTGCCAGTGGCACCGAGCAGGAGGATGCGAAGCGGCTTGGACGGCATCAGGGGGTCAGACCGGTGCCGCTTCCTGGACGAGGAGCTTGCGCGGGATGTCCATCGCACCGTGCAACATTCGAACGATCAGCACCTCGTCACCCTGGGCCCGAAAAAGAATGACGTAGTGACGGAACGCACACGTGCGGACGCCTTCGGCAATATCAGGTCTCGCACGATAGCCCAGCGGGTTACGGGCGATCTTTTCACACTGCTCTCGAAGCTCCAAGACGAAGCTTTCCGCGCGAGCCGGGTTGTCCCTTGCGATGTAATCGCCGATTCCTTCCAAGTCAGAAACGGCCAGGGGTGTTAAACGCAGGCCCATCAGCGCTTGGCCGATCGCGCAGGGCTCTTGTACTTCGCTTGCAGACGGTCAAATACCTTGTCCCCGGCAACGCTGGCGCCGCTCGCGAGACCTGCAGCTACCGCCGCCCGCATGGCCTCCAGCTGCAGATCGGCCTGCCTCTGCTGGTCCTCCAGCAGGCGCAGGCCCGCGCGAACCACCTCGCTTGCGTTGTTGTAACGGCCAGACTCCACCTGGGCCCGGACAAAGTGCTCGAAATGAGAAGTGAGCGCCACACTGGTGGGCATGACCCCTCCTATTGATTAATAACTGTTAGTTTCTGGCAGGACGCATCGTCCGTCAAGTGGCTAGGCCCCCGCCCGGTTGCGCATCCAGTCCGCCGTCTGCATGAAGGAGGCCTTCAACCGTGTCCGCATCTGCGGCTCGATGCCCACCTCGCCCATGGCCTGGTCCATGCACGCCACCCACTGGTCGCGTTCCTGGATGCCGATGGAAAACGGCATGTGCCGCATGCGCAGGCGCGGATGGCCGTATTGCTCGACATACAGCGGTGGCCCGCCCAGCCAGCCGGAAAGGAACTGGTACAGCTTCTGGCGCGCGACGGTCAGATCACTGCCGTGGGCGGCGCGCAGGGCCGTATAGCCCGGCTCCAGGTCCATCAGGTCGTAGAAGCGCTCCACGAGCGCGCGCACCCGCGGCTCGCCGCCGAGGAGGTCGTAGGGGGTGGGCAGCTGCGGCGTGTCGTCGGCATCCATCCCCGGAATTGTCGGTCAAGCGGCTTCGGTGCCCACCTTGGCCGTGGCGTGGCGCCGGGTGACCGGCCCGGCCTCGTGCGAACGGACGCTGCCCTGCATCTGGATGGCGGCGGCCAGCAGCTCGTTGAACAGGGCCTGCAGCTGGCCCACCTGCCGATTGACCAGCTGGGTCAGTTCCGCATGGGTCTGCCAGGCCAGCGAGACTGCCCGCTGGGTGTATTCGGCGCTGCCACGGGCCATGGCCACCGCATCGGGCAGGCCGCCGTGCGCAGCATCGCTGCCCGAGGCCAGCATGCCTTGTGCGGCCTGGGTCTGCAGCTCGAAGAAGCGGGTGGCCACCTCCACGCCCTTGAGTCCGATGTCCTGGGTGCTTTCGATGACGGCCCGGTGGGCCGACAACAGGTTGCTGATGGGAGTGCGCATGGTGTGCCTTGTCACGAGAGTTGGGTCCACGAGACGGGGCAAACGGCATGCCCGCCCACGGATGCCGCACAATCTGCGGCAGAGCGAATCCCTGCCCTGCCCCACCCCATGCGCATCCTCGGTATCGACCCCGGCCTGCAGACCACCGGCTTCGGCGTGATCGAACACGAGGGCGCCGCTTTGCGCTACGTGGCCAGCGGCACGATCCGAACCCAGCACCTGCCGCGCGGCGACCTGCCGGCGCGCCTGAAGGCGCTGTACGAGGGCATCTGCGAGGTGCGCGAGCGCTACCGGCCCGAGGCGGCCGCAGTGGAGATCGTGTTCGTGAACGTGAACCCGCAATCCACGCTGCTGCTAGGCCAGGCGCGCGGCGCCTGCATCACCGCCCTGGTGGCCTGCGGGCTGCCGGTAGCCGAATACACCGCCCTGCAGATGAAGCGGGCGGTGGCAGGTCACGGACGCGCCG
>CAZUKC010000102.1:0-6941 GCA_964620375.1 uncultured Ramlibacter sp.
GCTCGGGCTACGGCGGCAACGCGCTGCTGGGCAAGAAGTGCTTTGCGCTGCGCATTGCTTCCACGATGGGGCGCGACGAAGGCTGGCTCGCCGAGCACATGCTGATCCTGGGCGTGACCGCGCCGACGGGCAAGAAGTACCACGTGGCCGCCGCCTTTCCCAGCGCCTGCGGCAAGACCAACTTCGCGATGCTGATCCCGCCCAAGGGCTTCGACGGCTGGAAGGTCACCACCATCGGCGACGACATCGCCTGGATCAAGCCGGGGAAGGACGGCCGCCTCTATGCGATCAACCCCGAGGCCGGCTACTTCGGCGTGGCCCCGGGCACCAACACCTTGACCAACCCTAACTGCATGGCGAGCCTGAACCAGGACGTCATCTTCACCAACGTCGCCCTGACCGACGACGGCGACGTGTGGTGGGAAGGCATGGGCGAGGCGCCCGCGCACGCCATCGACTGGCAGGGCAAGGACTGGACGCCCGCGATCGCGAAAGAGACCGGCGCCAAGGCCGCTCACCCGAACGCCCGCTTCACCGTGGCCGCGACCAACAACCCCGCGCTGGACGCCGCCTGGGACGACCCCAAGGGCGTGGCCATCGACGCCTTCATCTTTGGCGGCCGCCGCTCGACCACCGTGCCGCTGGTGACCGAGGCGCGTAACTGGACCGAGGGCGTGTACATGGCCGCAACCATGGGCTCCGAGACCACCGCCGCCGCCTTTGGCCAGCAGGGCGTGGTGCGCCGCGACCCGTTCGCGATGCTGCCCTTTGCCGGCTACAACATGGCCGACTACTTCCAGCACTGGCTGAACCTGGGCCAGAAGCTCACCGCCTCCGGCGCGAAGCTACCGAAGATCTACACCACCAACTGGTTCCGCAAGGGCGAGGACGGCAAGTTCGTGTGGCCGGGCTACGGCGAGAACATGCGCGTCCTGAAGTGGATGATCGACCGCATCGAAGGCACCGCCAAAGGCACCGAGCATGTGTTCGGCGTGAGCCCCGCCTACGAGGAACTGAACTGGACGGGCCTGAGCTTCAGCGCCGAACAGTTCAAGACCGTGACCAGCATCGACAAGGCGGCCTGGCAGCAGGAACTGAAGCTGCACGCCGAGCTGTTCGAGCAGCTGGCTTACCACCTGCCCGAGGAACTGAAGGCCACCAAGGCGCAAATCGAGCAGCGGCTGGCGGCCTGAGGGGCGTCAGGTGGGCCTAGGCCCGCCCGTTCGACGGGAGGGGCGGGACCTCAGACCTCCTCGCGGGGATTGGCGCTGACGCTCCCGCTAGGAGCGCGCGATTGCGCAACAGCGCCGATACCCGGGGGACCAGATGCCTGGGCCGACGGCGTTGCACTGCCAATGGAGTAGTGGCCGGGGGCGGGAACCACATCGCTTTTGTCGGTCACCACGAGTACCCCTTCCAGCTCACGCCTGAGGACTAACAGTCCTACCTCCCTGTCCATTCGCTCCCGGGCTTGCGCCGCTCGACGTGCGTGGTGCCATCCGGCCGATGCGGAACAGCCCAGGCCTATGCCCGAGGATACGAGGGTCAGGACGCCCGCAAGACCCCCGCCGACGGCGAGGGGGAGGTTGTCCGTGGCGATCCCGGCGACCACAGAGCCTATCGCCGCGCACCCACCCAGGGCCATGCCCGTCAGGAAAGCGGGCACGTAGGTTCTGCGGATGGTCCTTTGCTCAAGCGTCCTCAAGCGTAACTCCTGCGCTGCGGACTGCAAGGCGCTTAGGTTCTGCAGCCTATGCGTCTCCTTACTTTCTGCGCGGCGAGCCCAGGAACCTTGATCGGCTGCGAGCGGTTGAAGGCCAGCTGGTGGGAGGGTGAGCGAGCGGGGAGGGGTGTGCGCGATGTGCGTCATAGTTCAGTACTCCATGATGTGATCCTGGAGTCGACATGGATACGGATGACTTCCGAAGAGGCGGCAGCGGCTTGCATGGACGAGAGCTCCTGAGGCGAGGGATCTCATCAGTAACGGCGGCGGGCAAAGGTGGCTCAGGATTGCTTACGATCCGCTGTGCTCTGAAGTCGCCGCCGGACCGGCGGGTGGCCCACGCCGACGCGGTGCGTGACCGTATTGGACGCGCCAGAGTTGGGGGGCGTCGTGTTCGGGCGCGTCACGTTCGAGCGCCAGTCCATCACCGGCCTGGGGCGCACAGTGCACGCGATCGAGGTCAGGTTGCGACTGTTTCTGAAGTCGTTCCAATACCGCTTGGTACCGCGGATTTACCGCCACCTGCTCAGTGACCGGCAGCTTGCTGAACGTCTCGAAATCAGCCTGCGCCCCGGCCAGCTCGTAAAGGTCAAGCGTGCGCTGCTCGGGCCGAAGATAGCGCATCACATCGGGATGCTTGCGCACTGCAGCGCGAACAAGCTCGGGTTTTCGGTGCTCTTCGGGCACGCAAACAAAATCGGTCCAACCGCGTGCCTCTGAGCCGCTGGTGGCTTCCAAGCAGACCCGATAAGACCGAAGCACCGGGGGCACAGACATGAGGGAGCGGCCCCTTTTCACGAAATGCAGGGCCACCGCCTCAGATCCCTCGGTGATTGGGATTTCCGGCGGCCACCCGGGATACTTCTCAATCAGTTGAATCAGGGTGTCCTCTGAAGCAAGCCCCGCATCGAGCTGCGCTGACGCACACCCTTGTCCGAGCCGCCCGATATCCGAAACAGGGCGAAGACAAGATCGCACGCGCCGATCGGCTTGGGCTTCCTGGTGCATGTCCCCTTCATCGCGGCGCGTTTTGCGGTGCGACCGCCGACAGGGTGGTGAATCCACAGACACAGGCCTGGCCGTGCGCGAGTCCAGGCCCGTGGGCGCGCAGGGGGCCGGCTCCACGGGGGGACGCGACGGTGCAGTAGAGCTTGAAGGGCGGAACGTAGCAGCGGGGCTTGGAGTGAACATGAGGGTGCGCCTGGGCGTGAGGGGTGAAGCTCGCTGGGTAACCAAGTCCATGCAGGTGTTGCCAACGGGAATACGCTGGATCAGGGTTCGCCGGAATTCCCGGTCGAGAAACGCCGTCGACAATCTCCCCGTGAAGATCCAGCTGCTGTCCGATCTGCACCTCGAAGTGCACCCCCATTACCGCCCCCAGCCTGCACCGGGGGCGGACCTGCTGGTGCTGGCGGGCGATATCGGCTCCTACCAGCCCGGCAGCCGGCTGGCGGACAGCGACTTCGGCCTCACGCGTTTCTCGCCGCGGCACGGGTGGCCCACGCCGGTGCTGTATGTGCCGGGCAACCACGAATACGACGCGCTCGAGTTCGACGAGGCGCATGCGCGTCTGCGCGAGACCTGCGAGCGCCTGGGCATCACCTGGCTCGAACGTGAAGTGATCGTGATCGACGGCGTGCGCTTTGTCGGCACCACGCTGTGGTCCGACTTCGAGGCGCTGGTCCCCGCGCAGGGACCACTGGCCACGCAGCTCAAGGCGCGCGAGAAGGCGCTGCGCGCGGCGGACTTCTACCTGCGCAAGAACTCCACGCTGCGCGACGGCGAGCACCTGCTGGCGCAAGACCTGCAGGTGCTGGGGCGCGAATGCCAGGCCTGGCTGCGACAGGCCTTGGCCACACCCTTTCTCGGCACGACCGTGGTGGTGACGCATTTCGCGCCCAGCTTGCGCAGTGCCGACCCGCGCTACGGACTGACGCCGGGGACAGCGGGGTTTTGCAATGCCCTGGACGATCTGTTCGCGCAGGCACAGTGGTGGCTGCACGGCCACCTGCACTGCCCGCAGGACTATGGGGTGGACGGCTGCCGTGTCGTGGCCAACACGCTGGGCTATGCGTCCAAGGGCGAACAGGATACGTTTCGCGACACCTTCACGATCGAACTGACCGGGGGTGCGCAGCCGGTCTGCAGCGCCTACGATGTCGGCGGACAGTCTTGATCGGCTCGCGGGGGATACGCGTCGCGTTCACTGGGTGAGTCTTGCAGGGCCCGGATCTGGGCTTGGACCTGAACGACGGTGCGCGTGTGAAGCCTGGCGATCAGCGTGTTGGCGCCGAGGCCGATGCTGGCGATGACCATCGCCGTCATGCCCGCGGCGACGCCGCCTAGCGCCGCGCCCGGGTTGTCTCCGAACAGCCCGTAGACAACCGCTCCCGCGCCGATGCCCGCCCCGGTGACAAACAGCATCAGGAAATCAGGCACGGTTTCGTCTCGGATGACCCGTCTCGCGGTGCGTGCGGTCGCTAACTGATCGCTCAGGGCAGCCAGCTGAAGACGGCGAGAAGTCGCCTGCTCGTTGGAGCTGGTGGACCGATCAGGCTCCCTGTCGAACGCATCCCCGACCGTTGCGAAATCCTGCCGACTGGGGGGCGAGTCGCGCGGGTCAGCAGCTGGGGCGTAAGGGCTGGCCGTGGTGGCGGGTGTCATGGGCGGGGGCTCCTGGGACGAAACCCCCTCAGTAACCCCCCCTCGGTCAAACCCTTTCGTATCGCTGAGGGTTCAGACCGGTGCGCTTGAAGCGCCGGTCAGCGGCTGTTCAAGCCGTCAAAACAGGTGCTCAGGACGAGGTGAATGATCTCTTCGTCCGAGTGCTGGCCGCTGGCCTTGAGGAACTCGACCACCGGGTCGCAGGCGCGGGCGAAGAGGGTGTAGAGCACGGCAATCGGTGGCAGCGCCGGGTTCAGGACGCCCGCGGCCTGGGCCGCTTCGATCCAGCCGCCGAGCTGGTCGCTCACGCGCATGAGACCGTCCATGTACTGCATATTGCCGACCAGCGCGGCGCGCAGGCTGGAGTTCTGGCTGGGCAACGAGGGCATCTGGCCAGCCAGCTGCATCTCGAGAGTCCAGCGCACGACCGCCTTGAGCTTGTCCAGGGGCGGGCTTTCTTCGGGCAGGTCGGCCACGAACTCGCAGGCCCGCTGCATGGCGCGGGCCATGGCCGCCGCCGCGAGGTCTTCCTTGCTCGGGAAATGCTTGTAGAGGCTGGCTTTGGCGATGCCCACGTCGGCGGCCACCTCGTCCACCGTCATGGCGTCGAAGCCCTTGCCCGCCAGAAGCTGGTTGACGGTCTGGATGATGGCCTCTTCGCGCGCAGCCAGCATCTGCTCCTTGAAGGAGGGCTTGGTGCTGACCGGGTCGCGGGTGTTCATACCCCAAATTTTAGGGGCGGGCACCGGGGGATGCCGGCACTCGGACTTTCCCTGAAAGCGCCCGCCGCGGCCTCCAGGAGGGGGGTGCCAGACACACTTAGGCATACTCTTTCCTTTCGTCCGGACCCGTCCCACCCCCCCATGACCCCGCCCCGCCGCGCCCAGACGCCCAGTTTTTCGCCGCGTGAGTTTCGCAGCGCCCTGGGCATGTTCGCCACGGGGGTGACCATCGTGACCACGGTCAGCGCCGACGGGGCGCCGGTGGGTCTCACGGCGAGTTCCTTCAATTCGGTGTCCCTGGAGCCCCCGCTGGTGCTGTGGAGCCTGTCGCGGGCGGCGGCCTCGCTGCCCGCCTTCCAGGCCGGCTCGCACTACGCGATCAACGTGCTGGCCGCCGACCAGAAGGCGCTGGCCGAGCGCTTCGCCAGCAAGTCGGAGGACCGCTGGCAGGGCGTGCAGGCCACCCCCGGCGCTGGCGGCGCGCCGCTGATCGCCGGGGCGGCCGCCACCTTCGAGTGCTTCAACCGCAGCCGCTACGACGAAGGCGACCACGTGATCTTCGTGGGTGAGGTCGAGCGCTGCGCCTGGCGACCCGACGCCACGCCGCTGCTGTTTCACGGCGGCCGCTTCTACACCGAGCATCCGCTCTGACCCGCGCCGCATGGTTCAACGCAAGGATCACATCGACCGCACAGCGACCGTCCTCGTGGTGGGGTGCTGCCTCTTCTGGGGCTTTCAACAGATCCTGATCAAGTCCATCGTCGGCGAAGTGCCGCCGCTGTGGCAGGCCTCGCTGCGCTTTGCCGGCGCGACGCTGCTGCTGTGGCTGTGGTGCCAGTTTCGTGGCGTGCCGCTGTTCGCGCGGGACGGCACGCTGCGCAGCGGCCTGCTGGCCGGGCTGCTGTTCGCCGGCGAGTTCACCTGCATCTACCTGGGCCTGCGGGATACCACCGCCTCGCGGCTGACGGTGTTCCTGTACACCGCGCCCTTCGTGGTGGCCCTGCTGCTGCCACGCTTGGTGCCGACCGAACGCCTGCGCGCGCTGCAGTGGGTGGGCCTGGTGATCGCCTTCGCGGCGGTGACGCTGGCTTTTGCGGAAGGCCTGTTCGGCCGCAGCGTCTTGCCGAACCAGCTGCGCGGCGATGCCTTGGCCCTGATGGGCGGCTTGCTGTGGGGGCTGACCACGCTCGTGATCCGCAGCAGCCGCCTGGGGTCGGCGAGTGCGGAGAAGATCCTGTTCTACCAAGTGGCGGTGACCGCCGCTGTCGCGCCGCTGCTGTCGATCGCGCTGGGCGAGACCTGGTCGCTGTCGTATTCGGCCATGGCCTGGGGCTCGATCGGGCTGCAGACGGCGGTGGGCGCTTTCGCCAGCTACCTGCTGTGGATGGACCTGCTGCGCAAGTACCCTGCGACGCAGCTGGGTTCGTTCACCTTCCTCACGCCGGTGTTCGCGCTGGTGTTCGGGGTGCTGCTGCTGAACGAGCCCCTCACCCCGCAGCTGGTGCTGGCCCTGACCGGCGTGGCCGTGGGGATCGTGCTGGTCAATCGCAAGCCGGCGGCTTGAGGCGGGCCCCAGGCGCTGCGACGCGGGGCGCCGATTGCCTCGCATGGTCTGAAATCCATATGGATTTAAACGCATAATCCTTGAGTATCTTGGGTCGTTCTCTTTCATGATGAATTCGATGCCGAGTTCACCCGCCTGTCCGCCGGTCTCCAGGACGAGTTGTTGGCGCACGCCCAGTTGCTCCAGGAATTCGGACCGAACCTGGGGCGGCCGACAGTAGATACGCTGAAAGGGTCTCGTCACGCCCACATGAAGGAATTGCGTTTCT
>CAZUKC010000103.1:0-6939 GCA_964620375.1 uncultured Ramlibacter sp.
AGCCAGTGGATCTCGGTGAGGTAGTGCCGCAGGGCGACCTCGCACTGGCGCCGCAGGGCGTGCGCCAGGGTCTGCGCATTCACGTTGGGGTTGCCGTCACGGTCGCCGCCGATCCACATCCCCATGCGCAGGAAGCTGGCCACTGGGGCCTGGCCCAGCGCGCGCTCCAGGTTGTCATAGAGCTTGGGGATCTCGCGCAGGAAAGTCGCCTCGTAGTAGGACAGCGCGTTCTCGATCTCGTCGGCTACGGTGAGCTTGGTGAAACGCAGCAGGCGCGTTTGCCACAGCTGCATCACACGGGCGCGGATCTGCGCCTCGTTGGCGGCGAGTTCGCGCGGGGCCAGCGCGTCACGGGGCAGGGCGCGGGCTCGGATCTCGTCGCGTACCGTCAGCAGATGCGCGATGTCGCGTTCGGCGTCGAGGATGCTTTTGCGCTGGACCTCGGTCGGGTGCGCGGTGAGCACCGGCGAGAGGTAGCTTTGGGCCAGGGCCTGCACGATTGCGCGCGGCTGGATGCCAGCCCAGCGCAGGCGGGCCAGGGCCACGTCGATGCTGCCCTCCTGGGTGTCACCTGCGCGCTCGTGGATGACGCGCCGTCGGATGTGGTGACGGTCCTCGGCCAGGTTGGCCAGGTGGCTGAAATAGGTGAAGGCGCGGATCACGCTCACCGCCTGATCGCCGGTGAGCGACTTGAGCAGCGTCTTGAGGGCGCGGTCGGCGTCCTGGTCGGCGTCACGTCGGAAGGCGACCGAGAGCTTGCGTATGCGTTCGACCAGTTCGTAGGCCTGCACCCCCTCCTGCTCGCGGATCACGTCACCCAGGATGCGTCCGAGCAGGCGGATGTCCTCCACTAGCGGTTTCTCGTTGTCACGCGCGCGTCGCGCGGGGGCGATGGGCGGCAGCTTGGGGGGTGTCTTGGAGAGGCTGGCGGGCATCGCGTCGGGTTCCTGCGGTGTCGGCGTGGGTGACGCCGGCCCTGTGCTGGTTTGTGCTTAATTTTTCGGCAGCCAGCATGCTAGCATCGCCAGATTCGTCGCTTCACAACTGCAGGTTACGACCTTGAGCCACCTCGTCATCGCCACCCGCGAAAGCCGTCTCGCCCTGTGGCAGGCCGAACACGTGCAGGCCCTGCTGCAGTCGCACGGACATCAGGTGGGGCTTTTGGGCATGACCACCCGGGGCGACCAGATCCTGGACCGCAGCCTCAGCAAGGTGGGCGGCAAAGGCCTGTTCGTCAAGGAACTTGAAGTCGCCCTCGAGGAAGGTCGTGCCGACCTGGCCGTGCACTCGCTCAAAGATGTGCCCATGGAACTGCCCGAGGGCTTCATCCTGGGCTGCGTGATGGAGCGCGAAGATCCGCGCGACGCACTCGTCTCTAACCGCTACGCCAGCCTGTCCGAACTGCCCGAGGGCAGCGTGGTGGGCACCTCGAGCCTGCGCCGCGTCGTTCTGCTGCGGGCCCTGCGTCCCGACCTGCGTATCGAGCCCCTGCGCGGCAACCTGGACACGCGCCTGCGCAAGCTGGACGACGGCCAGTACGAGGCCATCGTGCTGGCGGCGGCCGGCCTCAAGCGCCTGGGCCTGGGCGACCGCATCCGCCAGATCTTCGATCCCTCCGAGATGCTGCCCGCCGCCGGCCAGGGCGCCCTGGGCATCGAAGTGCGCAGCAACCGGTCCGAGGTGGCCAACCTGCTCGCACCGCTGGCCCACCAGCCGACCTGGCTGGCCGTCGCCGCCGAGCGCGCCGTGAGCCGCGCCATGGGCGGCAGCTGCTCGATGCCCCTGGCGGCCCATGCCCGCTTCACCAGCGGCCACACCCTGGACCTGCGTGCCGCATGGGGCGACCCGGACGGCCAAGCCACCCTGGTGCAGGTGCAGGCCAGTGCTTCCGTCACCGACCTGGAGCAGGCCGCTGCGCTGGGCCTGCAGGTGGCCGCCCAACTGCGCGCGGGCGGTGCCCGCTGACCTGAACGCCGCGTCGGCGCGGGCCGGCGGGCCCGACGTGTTCGTGACCCGACCCGAGCGCGAGGCCCTGCGCTGGGTGCAGGCGTTGCGTGAGCGGGGCCTGCAGGCTTATGCCCTGCCTCTGATCGCCATCGCCGCGGCGCCCGACACCGCTGCACTGGCCGCTGCCCGCGGCGCGCTGGACACCTGTGCGGCAGCGATGTTCGTGAGTGCCAACGCTGTCGAGGGCTTCCTGGCGGGCCGCGCCAGCCCCTGGCCCGCGGGCACGCGTGCCTGGGCCACCGGCCCCGGCACCGCACAGGCGCTGGTGGCTGCCGGCGTGCCGCCCGCGCAGGTCGATGTACCCCCGGCCGATGCGGCGCGCTTCGACTCCGAGGCCCTGTGGGACATCGTGCGCGCCAGCATCCGACCCGGCGACCGCGTGCTGATCGTGCGCGGGGGCGACGCCCAGGGCCAAGCGGCCGGCCGCGACTGGCTCGCGCTGAGGCTGCAAGAGGTCGCAGCGCAGGTGGACACCGCCGTCGCCTATGTGCGCGATCTGCCGGCCTGGGACAAGGAGCAGCGCGCGCGCGCGAATGCCGGCGTGCACGACGGAGCCTGGTGGCTTTTCAGCAGCTCTGAGGGCGTGGACAACCTCGCCCGGTTGGTCGCGGGTGCCGACTGGTCGGGGGCGCGTGCCCTGTGCACGCACCCGCGCATCGCCGACGCGGCGCACGCGGCAGGCTTCGGCACCGTCGCCACCGTGCGTCCCGGCCTGGAGGACATCGCGGCCTTTCTACAATCGCGGGCATGAGCGACACCCCCGACCGCGCCATACCGGCGGCGCCCGATCCGGCACCCGTCAAGCCCGTCCCGCCGGCCGGAAAGCGGCCGCGCACGGGCGTGGTCGTCGCCAGGCCGCTGCTGTATCTGCTGCTGCTGCTCGTCGCCACGGCACTGGTGACCACGCTGCTGCTGTGGCAGAAACTCTCGGGCATCCAGGAGCAGTTGGCGCGTCAGAGCGCCGACTCTGGGGCGACCGCCGTCGAGGCGCGCACCCTGGCGCGCCAGGCCCAGGAGCTGGCGCGCGAGACCGCCACCCGACAGGCCGTGGCCGACACCCGCCTGAGCGAGGTCACCCTGCAGCGCGCGCAGCTCGAGGAACTGATGCAGAGCCTGACCCGCTCGCGTGACGAGAATCTGGTTTTCGACATCGAGGCGGCCCTGCGCCTGGCGCAGCAGCAGGCACAGCTCACGCTGAGCCCAGAGCCTCTGCTCGCGGCCCTGCGTGGCGCCGAGCAGCGGCTGGCGCGTACCGGTCACCCCCGTTTGGTGCGGGTGCGTGCGGCCATCACGCGCGACATCGACCGCATCAAGTCGGCGTCGGTGGCGGACGTCCCCAGCGTCCTGATCCGCATGGACGAACTCGCGCGCATGGTCGACGACCTGCCCGTGGCCAATGCGGTGGGCGCTGCCGCGGCCGCAGGCGGTACGCGCGAAGCCGTGCCACCGGCCCCCGTGCCTGCCGCCTGGTGGGAGCGCGCCCTGGCCGTGGTGGGCGACGAGGCGCGCCGCCTGCTGCGCGTGAGCCGCATCGACCAGCCCGAGGCGGCCCTGGTCGCGCCCGAGCAGTCCTTTTTCCTGCGCGAGAACCTCAAGCTCAAGCTGCTCAACGCGCGCCTGTCCCTGCTGGCCCGCCAATCCGACCTGGCGCGCGCCGACCTGGCCGCGGCCGGCCAGGCCCTCACGCGCTACTTCGACACCTCGGCCCGCCGCACACAGGCGGCGACGGCCATCCTGCAGGACCTGCAGTCGCAGCTGCGGCGCGTGGACCTGCCCCGCATCGACGAGACCCTGGCCCTTCTGGATGCCACGGCCGCCAACCGCTGACGCGATAAGCGACGGGAAGGCACACCGATGCGCGCTGCACTCTGGCTCCTGGTCCTGTTCGCAGTGGCCGTCGCGATCGCCCTGTTCGCGGGCAACAACCAGGGCACCGTCACCGTGTTCTGGCCGCCCTACCGCATCGACCTGTCCCTCAACATGGTCTTGCTCCTGGGCGTGCTGGCCTTCGTACTGCTGCATGCCGCCCTGCGCGGGGTCTCGGCCCTGTTCAACCTGCCGCGCGAGGCCCTGCGCTGGCGCAATCAGCAGAAAGAGCGGACTCTGCACCTGATGCTGGTCGATTCGATCGCCCACCTCACCGCGGGCCGTTTCCTGCGCGCGCGCAAGTCGGCCGACGCGGTCCTGTCACAGGAGGAGTCTCTGCGTGAGTCCGACGTGCGCCTGCCGTATGGCCAACCCCTGCGGGCCCTGGCCCACCTGTTGGTAGCCGAGAGCGCCCAGTCCCTGCAGGATCGGCCGGCCCGAGACGAACATCTGAAGCGAGCCCTCGAGCAGGCCACGGGTCGCGAGACCCAGGCCGTTCGCGAGGGCGTCCTGATGCGGGCCGCTCGCTGGTCGTTGGACGAACGCGATGCGCAGGCCGCGGATGCCTGGCTGACGCAACTGCCCCAGGGTGCCGCACGACGGACCCTGGCCCTGCGCATGAAGCTCAAGGCCGCGCGCCTGTCGGGTCAGACGCAGCAGGCCCTGGAGACCACGCGGCTGCTGGCCAAGCACCGCGCCTTCTCGCCGCAGGCGGCGCAAAGCCTGCTGCGAGGCTTGGCGACCGATCTGCTCAATGCGGCCCACGACATGCCCCAGCTGCAACGTGCCTGGCAGTCCCTCGAGGGCGCGGAGCGTCAGATGCCGGAGCTGGCGGTGCATGCCGCCATGCGGGTGGCCGCCCTGCGCGGTGACGCCGCCCAGGCGCGCGAATGGCTGCTGCCGGTATGGGACCAGCAGGAGCGCCTGGACGCCACCCTCAAGGTGCGCATGGTGCAGGCCTTCGAGAAGACCGGGCTCGATTCGATCGACGGGGCCTGGCTGGCCCGTTTCGAGACGGCGCAGCGGGCCAATCCCCGCGACGCCAATCTGCAGTACCTGGCCGGCATGGCCTGCCTGCACCGACACCTCTGGGGCAAGGCCCAACAGCTGCTCACGCAGGCGGCGCAGGGCCTTGCCGACACGGGCCTGCGCCGCCAGGCCTTTCGCGCCCTGGCCACCCTGGCCGAGGATCGAGGCGACGCCGACGCCGCAGCCCAGGCCTGGAAGCAGGCAGCCTCGCTCTGAGCCCCCATGAAAACGCCCCGGGCCGTTGACGGCGCGGGGCGCTCTGTCGCTCCGGGCGGAGCGAGGCCACGAATCGCTCCAGGCGGAGCGAGGTGGCAATGGCGATCAGCCGGCCTGTGACGACTCGAAAGGCAGCTTGACCTGGCCCAGGTCGCGGCGGGTCTCCACCAGGACCAGCGGGCCTTCGTCGATCACCACCGGGGCCGGCCGTTCGCGCGGCACGTGAACCGGCTTGGGTTCGGCGGCGATCGCGGCCTTCACCGCTGCCACCTTGTCGGCGTCGGAGTTCACCCACTGCAGGCCCGAGCCCTCGGCGATCTGCTGCAGTTGCTCCAGGGGCAGCGCATAGCCCTGCACTCGGGGCAGACCCGGGCGTGCGGCGACCGATGCGGGCGCCTGGACCGGGGCCGGTGCTGTCGCCACGGGGGCCTGCTCCGGTGCAACCGCGCCGGCCTCTTCTTCGCTCACGAAGCCGGTTGGGTAGCGCGGACGGCGCGGCGTATCCTCGGTGGATGCGGTCGCCGGCGCCTCGGACATGTCCAAGGCACCAGGTATCTCGGAGGCTGCGGGTGCACCGTCCTCGCGGGCCCGCTCACCGCGCTCGCGGCGATCCCGCCCGTAGCGGTCACGCGAGCGGCGGCGACCTTCGCCGTTCTCGCCCTGGGGGCGCGGCTCGCGTGCCAGACCGTCGTCGCCGGATACCGTCGCCACCGACTCACCCGACGGCAGATCCTGGGGTTCGCCAGCCGGCAGTCGGTCTTCTCGGGGGACTTCGCTGCGGCGTTCGCCCCGACGGCCTTCGCCGCGCTCGCGGCGGCCCTCACCACGCTCGCCCCGCTCGCCACGCGTCGGACGCTCGCCTTGGGTCTCGGTCGAAGCGCCTTCGGTGGCGGTCTCATTCAGGCCCTGGGGTTCGGAGACGGCGCCGTCACGACGCTGTCGGGCTTCGCGGGGTTCGCGGCCCTCGCGCCCCTCGCGCCCTTCACGGGGTTCGCGCGGTTCACGGGCCTCGCGCGGCTGGCGCGCTTCGCGTGGTTCACGCGGCTCACGGCTCTCGCGACCCTCCTGGCGTTCGCCCCGCTCGCCACGGCTTCGGCCTTCGCCCGACTCGGCGCTCGCGCCTTCTTGACGCCGACCCTCGCCGTCGCGACCTCGGCCACGGCCGCCGCGTCCGCCGCGTCGACCCTCGCCGCGTTCACCACGCTCGCCGCGCTCGCCACGGCCTTCGCGGCCCTCGCGCTTTTCTTCCTTGGCTTGCACCGGTGCCGGTGCGGGCGCCGAGCCAGACCCCCCGAAGAGGCCACGCAGCCAGCCCATGAAGCCGGCCGAGGCGGGCTCCGGTGTGGGCGCAGGCGGCGGCGCCCCCTTGCTGCCACTGCGGCCCACACCGCCTCGTGCACCCTCGGGTCGCGCTTCGGGCTCGGGCTTGGGCGGGGCGATGGGCGCCGGCGCGTCGGGCAGCACGCCCTTGATCACCGGCTCCTGCTTGTTGGCGCGCTCCTGCGAGCGGCGGGTCACGGTGGTGGGGTCCTCGACCTCCACCGCCATGTGATAGCTCGCGCCCAGGCTGTCCAGGCGCGGGTCGTCGTGCTTGAGACGCTCCAGGCGGTAGTTGGGCGTCTCCAGCGACTTGTTCGGGATCATGATCACGCTGATACGCTGTTTCAGCTCGATCTTGGCGATTTCGGTGCGCTTCTCGTTCAGCAGGAACGAGGCCACTTCCACCGGCACCTGCACGTGCACGGCGGCGGTGCTGTCCTTCATGGACTCTTCCTGGATGATCCGCAGGATCTGTAGCGCCGAGCTCTCGGTGTCGCGGAT
>CAZUKC010000104.1:0-6915 GCA_964620375.1 uncultured Ramlibacter sp.
CGCACTTGCATGGGGTGCAAGGGGTCGCGAGTTCGAATCCCGCCACGCCGACCATCAACATCAACGGGTTGCAGCCTTTCGGGTTGCAACCCGTTTTCTTTGGGGCTCAGTCGATGTCCAGCGTGTGGACCGCGTAGGTCCCGCGCCGGCGGTCGTCGAAGTAGCGAAGCAGCGTCTCTCGCACGGTCCGAAACGCGATGTCGTCCCAGGGGATCTCGGCTTCGGAAAACAGGCGCGCTTCCTGGGTTTCTGGGCCGGGGTCAAAGTGCTCGTTCAGCAGCCGCGCCCGGTAGAACAGGTGCACCTGGCCCACGCGCGGCACGCTCAGGACCGAAAACAGCCCCTCGATCTCGAAGTGCGCCCCGGCCTCTTCGTCGGTTTCGCGGGCCGCGCCCTGGGCAGTGGTCTCGCCCAGTTCCATGAAGCCAGCAGGCAAGGTCCACTTGCCGCGGCGCGGTTCGATGTTGCGCAGGCACAGGAGCACGCGGTCGCCGAAATAGGGTACCGTGCCCACCACGTTCAGCGGGTTCTCGTAGTGCACGGTGTCGCAGGCGGTGCAGATGGCGCGATGCCGCGTGTCGCCGTCGTCCGGCAGACGGTAGCTGACCGTGCTTCCGCAGTCGCGGCAGTGCTTGATCGGACTGCGTTGCATCCGCCGCTTTCAGGCCGCGCGTACGTCCACGTTCAGCGGCGTGAGGCCGGCGACGCGGCCCGCCATGGTGTCGCCGGGGACCACCGCCGCCACGCCTTCGGGCGTGCCGGTGAAGATCAGGTCGCCGGGCTGCAGGTCCCAGGCCGCCGACAGGTGCTCCAGGGTCTCCGCGATATTCCAGATCAGCTTGGAAACATGACTGCGCTGGCGGTCCTGGCCATTGACCTGCAGCGAGATTTCAGCCTGCTCGATAGCGCCGGCCTGGGCCACGGGGGTGATGGGCCCGATCGGCGCCGAGTGGTCGAAAGCCTTGCCGATCTCCCAAGGGCGGCCCTGTTTCTTCATCTCGCCCTGCAGGTCGCGACGGGTCATGTCCAGTCCGACCGCATAGCCGAACACGTGCCGGTGCGCGTCGGCCGCGCGGATATTGCGCCCGCCGATGCCGATCGCGACCACCAGCTCGATCTCGTGGTGCAGATTTTTCGTCTGGCGCGGGTAGGGGATGGAGATCGCCCGGCTGTCCTCGGCCACCACCAACGCATCGGCCGGCTTCATGAAGAAGAACGGCGGTTCGCGCCCGGTAAAGCCCATCTCCTTGGCGTGCTCCTCGTAATTGCGCCCGACGCAGTAGACGCGGGCCACCGGGAACCGCTCGGCGCGACCGACGATGGGCACCGACACGCAGGCCGGTGCGGGGAACACGAAGCTCATGACAACCTCTCTTCTCGGTGGACGCCCAGGGCCTGATGCACCGGGCGATCGGAATAACTGAAAAGCACGCAGCCTTGCTCGCATGACAGGCGCGTGGTGTGCCAGGAGGGCACCACGAAGTGGTCCCGCGGCCCGGCTTCGAACCGCCACTCCTGGCCTGCGGGCGACTGTACATGGATCAGGGCCTGTCCCTCGACCACGCTGTACACCGCGCCGTCGGTCTGGCGCCAGCCACGGCCAGCAAAACCGGCCGGCAGCTTCTGCATGAAGGTGGCCATGGTGGGCATGGGCCAGCCCCCGGTCTGAGGATTGGTGTAGCGCAGCTTCACGCCGTCCCAGGGATCGACAGGCGTGTCGCGCTCCAGGCGCTCGAGCGCCTCGCGCGTGCGCTCGTAGGGGTAGCTGAAAACCGGCGAGGTCAGGCCGTAGGGCGCGTCGTGGCGCACTGGCGCCATGTTGTGGCCGTAGCGGGCGTCGCTGGTGCCCTCCGGTCGCTTGACCCTCTGCGAGGCGCTGGCGCCGTTCTGCGCGAAGCCGGCGTCCAGGAAGCGCAGCATGGGGATGTCCAGGCCGTCCAGCCAGACCACCGGACCGTCGGCCTCGCTGCCGTGGTCATGGAAGGCCCAGCTGGGGGTGATGATGAAGTCGCCCGGGTGCATGGTGGTGCGCTCGCCGTCCACCGCGGTGTAGGCGCCGCTGCCCTCGACGATGAAGCGCAGCGCGCTCTGGGTGTGGCGGTGGCTGGGCGCCACCTCGCCGGGGAGGATCAACTGCAGGCCCGCATAGAGCGATTGGGTGATCGCCGACTGCCCCCGCAGCGCCGGGTTCTCCAGAATCAGCACGCGGCGCACCGCTTCTTCGGCGGTAATGGCCTGGCCGGCCCGCATCAGAAAGGGGCGTACCGCGTCGTATTTCCATAGCGCCGGCACACAGGGCGTGGCGGGCTGCGGCGGCACGAGCGCGTGCAGCACCTCCCACAGCGGGGTGAGGTTCAACGACGCCATCTCGCGATACAGCGCCTGGCGCTCTTGGGCCAAGGGGTGGGAGGCGTTCATGGGCCGGATGATAGTCGCCGCCATTGACCCGCTTGCGCGGGCCCGCCCTGGTCCGCGGACGCCCCCGATAGGCGAGCGGTTTATGCTTGCCGCATGAAGCTTTACAACTACTTCCGGTCCTCTGCGTCCTTTCGCGTGCGCATCGCCCTCGCGCTCAAGGGACTTCCCTACGAGTACGTGCCGGTGCACCTGGTCAAGGGCGAGCACACGCAGCCCCACTACCAGGCGCTGGCGCCGGCGGGGCTGGTGCCCACGCTGGTCCTGGACAGCCAGGAGGCCCTGTCGCAGTCCATGGCCATCATCGAGTACCTTGACGAGACACACCCTCAGCCGCCGCTGCTGCCCGCCGACGCGCTGGGGCGTGCGCGGGTACGCGCGCTGGCGCAGCTGATCGCCTGCGAGATCCACCCGCTGAACAACCTGCGGGTGCTTCGCTACCTGGTCAGGACGCTCAAGGTCGATGAAGAGGCCAAGAACACCTGGTACCGCCACTGGGTACGCGACGGACTGGAGGCCTTCGAGCGTGAGCTCGCACGACAGCCTGCCAGCACCTACTGCTACGGCGACACCCCCACCCTGGCCGACTGCTTGCTGGTGCCGCAGATCTTCAACGGCCGCCGTTTCGACGTGGATTTTTCGGGTCTGCCGCGGACCATGGCCGCCTTCGAGGCCTGCATGGCGCTGCCGGCCTTTCAGCAGGCGCAGCCTTCGAACTGCCCCGACAACGAGTCCTGAGTCCCGCGCCATGTCCCCCCCGCGCTCGCCCGCCGCGTGTGGCCCACGCCCCCCCGAGACGGCTTTCGAGGTGATCGAGCCGCAGTGGCCCGCGGTCCTGAGCGTGAAGGCCCTGTGCAGCACCCGCGCGGGCGGTGTCTCGCTGCCGCCCTGGGACGGCCTGAACCTGGGCGATCACGTGGGGGACGATGCAGCCGCTGTCACCGCGAACCGGCAGGCCTATGCCCGGCGCCTGGGCGCGCGACCAGTCTTCCTGCGCCAAATTCACGGCGTCGAGTGCGTGGAGCTGCAGGCGGACACACCGGACGGCACGCAGGCCGACGCCTGCTACACCCGCGCGCGCGGCGTGGCCTGCACGATCATGGTGGCCGACTGCCTGCCGGTGTTGTTTGCGGATCTTCGTGGCAGTGTGGTGGCCGCTGCACACGCCGGCTGGCGTGGCCTGCTGGGGCAGGACGGGCAGGGTGTGCTGGAGTCGGTGATGCGCGTGCTGGATCCGGCGCACACGGTGGCGTGGCTGGGCCCGTGCATCGGCCCGCAGGCCTTTGAGGTCGGTCCAGAGGTGCTGCAGGCCTACACCTCGCACGATGCGGGCTGCGCCGCCCACTTCACCGTGTCGGCGCCGGGCAAGTGGCGGGCAGACCTGCAGGGCCTGGCCCGGCGCCGCCTGCAGTCGCTGGGCCTGGATCCGCAGCGCGTGCACGGCAATGACGGCAGCCCCGGCTGGTGCACCGTGTCGCAGGGCTCAAGGTTCTTTTCGTACCGCCGTGACCGCGTCAGCGGACGCCTGGCGGCCAGTGTCTGGCTGGTCTGAACCGTCAGCTGCAGCAGGGAAGGCCGCCTCCGCGGCCTCTCGCTGAGCCCGGGCGCGTCGGCGCGCGGGGGTGCCCAGGATGTACATCACCAGCGCCGTCGGCGCAACGCCGTATAGGACGAAGGTGATCACCGCGCCGAGGATCGAGCCGTTGGTGTTGCTGGCCTCTGCCACCGCCATCATGAGCGCGACGTAGAGCCAGCCGATGGCGATGAGGTACATGGAAAGGTGTCGTCCGGCTTGGAACCCCATAGCGCTAATGGGATACTCGACGCAGAAGGCCGACGTATCACGCGATCACACCGCAGGAGTCACTCAGCATGGATTCTCGAGCAGATTGGGCCCAGGCGGCCAGCCAGTTCCAGCAAAACCTTGGCGAGGGCTGGAAAAAGGCGCTGCAATCCTTTCAGTCCATGAGCACTGGCGGTGCCGGCGCGGCCGTCGGCGCCCTGCCGGACCTGGGCTTCGCCCCCGACAAGCTGCTGGCGCTGCAGCAGGCCTACGTCCGCGAGGCCACCGAGCTGTGGAACCATGGCCTGAAGGCCAACCCCGGGGTGTCCGACCGCCGCTTCGCCCACGGGGCCTGGTCCGAGAACCCCGTGTCGGCCTTTGCGGCGTCCGTGTACCTGCTCAACGCCCGCACGCTCCTGGGGCTGGTCGAGGCCACCGAGGCTGACGAGAAGACCAAGGCGCGCCTGCGCTTTTCCGTCGAGCAGTGGCTGGCCGCGTCGGCCCCGAGCAATTTCCTGGCGCTGAATGCCGAGGCCCAGAAGAAGGCCATCGAGACCCAGGGTGAGAGCATCGCGCGTGGCCTGCAAAACCTTTGGAAGGACATTCAGCAGGGTCACCTGTCCATGACCGACGAGAGCGTCTTCGAGGTGGGC
Source organism: uncultured Ramlibacter sp. (assembly GCA_964620375.1). GTDB lineage: Bacteria > Pseudomonadota > Gammaproteobacteria > Burkholderiales > Burkholderiaceae_C > Ramlibacter. Next base: position 4,852 of record CAZUKC010000104.1, read on the forward strand.
CGCAATGTCGGCACGACCGAGGGCGCGGTGGTCTTCGAGAACGAGCTGTTCCAGCTGATCGAGTACAAGCCCACCACGGCCAAGGTGTACGAGCGTCCCTTCCTGGTGGTCCCACCCTGCATCAACAAGTTCTACATCCTGGACCTGCAGCCGGAGAACTCCTTCGTGCGCCACCTGGTCGACCAGGGCCACCGCACCTTCCTCGTGAGCTGGCGCAACCCGGACGATTCCATGCGCCATACCACCTGGGACGACTACATCGGCAAGGGGGCGCTGCGTGCCATCGAGGTGGTGCAGGACATCGCCAAGGCCAAGCAGATCAACGCCTTGGGCTTTTGCGTCGGTGGCACCATCCTGGGCACCGCGCTGGCGGTGCTCGCCGCGCGTGGCAAGAAGCCGGTGGCCTCGGTCACCTTCCTCACCACCTTCCTGGACTTCAGCGACACCGGCATCCTCGATGTCTTCATCGACGAGCACTTCGTCAAGTTCCGCGAGGCCCAGATGGCCGAAGGCGGATTGCTCAAAGGGCAAGACCTGGCGTCGACCTTCAGCTTCCTGCGTCCCAATGACCTGGTCTGGAACTACGTGGTGGGCAACTACCTCAAGGGCGAGACACCACCGCCCTTTGACCTGCTGTACTGGAACAGCGACTCCACCAACCTGCCAGGCCCCATGTACGCCTGGTACCTGCGCAACACCTATTTCGAAAACAACCTGGTCAAGCCCGGCAAGGCCGTCGTCTGCGGGCAGAAGATCGACCTGCATCAGGTCGACATCCCGGCCTACATCTACGGCTCGCGCGAGGACCATATCGTTCCCATCGAGGGCGCCTATGCCACCGTGCAGCATCTGACGGGACCCAAGCGTTTCGTCATGGGCGCCTCGGGCCACATCGCTGGCGTGATCAACCCGCCCGCCAAAGGCAAGCGCTCGTACTGGACCAACACCAAGCTACCCAAGACCCACGCCGAGTGGCTCAAGAGCGCCAAGGAGCACCCGGGCAGCTGGTGGACCGACTGGTACGCCTGGCTCAAGCCCCTGGCGGGCAAGCAGGTGGCCGCGCCCAAGAGCTATGGCGGCGGTAAGCACAAGGTGATCGAGCCCGCGCCCGGTCGCTACGTCAAGGTCAAGGCCTGATTTTTTTAAAACACAAAAGGGGTTTTCATGGAAGACATCGTCATCGTCTCGGCCGCTCGAACCGCTGTCGGCAAGTTCGGCGGCACGCTGGCCAAGGTGGCCGCACCCGAGCTGGGCGCCACCGTGATCCGCGAGGCGATCGCGCGCGCCAAGCTGGACCCCGCCCAGGTGGGCGAGGTGATCATGGGGCAGGTCCTGGCGGCCGGTGCCGGCCAGAACCCGGCGCGTCAGGCGCTCATGAAGGCCGGCATCCCCAAGGAGGTCCCGGCCCTGACCATCAACGCGGTGTGCGGCTCGGGCCTGAAGGCCGTGATGCTGGCGGCCCAGGCCATCGCCTACGGCGACAGCGAGATCGTGGTGGCGGGCGGCCAGGAGAACATGAGCGCCTCGCCCCACGTCCTCATGAACTCGCGTGACGGCCAGCGCATGGGCGACTGGAAGATGGTCGACTCCATGATCGTGGATGGCCTGTGGGACGTCTACAACCAGTACCACATGGGCATCACCGCCGAGAACGTGGCCAAGGCCCACGGCATTACCCGCGATATGCAGGACGCGCTGGCCCTGGGCAGCCAGCGCAAGGCCGCCGCGGCGCAAGAAGCCGGTCGGTTCAAGGACGAGATCGTCGGCATCAGCATTCCCCAGCGCAAGGGCGACCCGGTGGTGTTCGAGACCGACGAATTCATCAACAAGAAGACGGATGCCCAGGCCCTGGCGGGCCTGCGCCCCGCCTTCGACAAGGCAGGCTCGGTCACCGCGGGCAACGCCTCGGGCATCAACGATGGCGCAGCCGCCGTCGTGGTCATGAGTGCGCGCAAGGCCGCTGTGCTGGGCCTGAAGCCCCTCGCGCGCATCGCCGCCTTCGCCACCTCGGGACTGGACCCGGCCACCATGGGCATGGGCCCGGTGCCGGCCTCACGCAAGGCG
>CAZUKC010000105.1:0-6885 GCA_964620375.1 uncultured Ramlibacter sp.
TGGCCATCCTCAAGGGCAACCTCTCGCCCGAGGGCGCGGTGGCCAAGATCACCGGCCTGAAGAATCCGGTCATCACCGGCCCGGCCCGCGTGTTCGACGACGAGCAGTCGGCGCTGCAGGCCATCCTGGACGGCAAGATCAAGGCCGGCGACGTGATGGTGCTGCGCTACCTCGGCCCCAAGGGCGGCCCGGGTATGCCTGAGATGCTGGCCCCCACCGGCGCGCTGATCGGCGCGGGCCTGGGCGAGAGCGTGGGCCTGATCACCGACGGCCGCTTCTCCGGCGGCACCTGGGGCATGGTGGTCGGCCACGTGGCGCCCGAGGCGGCAGCCGGCGGCACCATCGCCCTGGTGCACGAGGGCGACTCCGTCACCATCGACGCCCACCAGCTCAAACTGGAACTGAACGTGCCCGAGGCCGAGATCGCCAAGCGGCGCGCCGCCTGGAAGGCGCCTGCACCGCGCTACACCCGCGGCGTGCAGGCCAAGTTCGCGTTCAACGCCTCCAGTGCCAGCAAGGGCGCGGTCCTGGACAACTTCTGAGGCCCCTGGGCCGAGCGGGGGTCAACCGCCTGCCCGGCCCAAGCGTTCTGAAGCTTCCACCCCCCCGAGTCCAGACCATGAAGCCTGCCCTGCTCCTCATCGCCGCAGCCGCCCTCAGTGGCCCGGCCCTGGCCGACCAGGCCCTGGCCAACGCCAGGAACTGCATGACCTGCCACGCGGTGGACAAGGACGTCCTGGGGCCGTCCTTCCGCAAGATCGCCGCCAAGTACGGGGCCGACAAGGGTGCGGCCGACCGCCTGGCAGTCAAGATCATCAAGGGCGGCGGCGGTGTCTGGGGCACTGCGGTCATGCCGGCCAACACGCAGCTCACCGAGGCGGAGTCGAAAAAGCTCGCGGCCTGGGTACTGGCCCAAAAGTAAGGCGACTCACGTAAGGCGACTCACCGCCGAAAGAAAAAACCCGCCGATGGCGGGTTTTTTCATGCCGCAAGAACCGCTCGGATCAATTGGTCTGCGCCAACTGCTCCAGGATCGCAGGGTTCTCCAAAGTGGACGTGTCCTGCGTGATCGCCTCGCCCTTGGCAATCGACCGCAACAGGCGTCGCATGATCTTGCCCGAGCGGGTCTTGGGCAGGTTGTCGCCGAAGCGGATGTCCTTGGGCTTGGCGATCGGGCCGATCTCCTTGGCCACCCAGTTGCGCAGTTCGGTCGCGATCTTCTTGGCCTCTTCGCCAGTGGGACGCGGACGCTTCAACACCACGAAGGCGCAGATCGCCTCGCCGGTCAGGTCGTCGGGGCGACCCACCACCGCGGCCTCGGCCACCAGGTCGGTCTTGGCCACCAGGGCCGACTCGATCTCCATCGTGCCCATGCGGTGCCCCGACACGTTCAGCACGTCGTCAATGCGACCGGTGATGCGGAAGTAGCCGCGGTCGGCGCTGCGCACCGCACCGTCACCCGCGAGGTAGTAGCCCTTGAGCTCCTCGGGGAAGTAGCTTTTCTTGAACCGCTCGGGGTCGTTCCAGATGGTGCGGATCATCGAGGGCCAGGGGCGCTTGACCACCAGGATGCCGCCCGAGCCGTGGGGCATCTCGTTGCCCTGCTCGTCGACGATGGCCGCCATGATGCCGGGCAGCGGCAAGGTGCACGAACCCGGCACCAGCGGCGTGGCGCCCGGCAGCGGCGTGATCATGTGACCGCCGGTCTCGGTCTGCCAGAAGGTGTCGACGATGGGGCAGCGCTCACCGCCCACATGCTTGTGGTACCACATCCAGGCTTCGGGGTTGATCGGCTCGCCCACGCTGCCCAGGAGGCGCAGGCTGGACAGGTCGTAGGATTTGGGATGGACCTTGTCGTCGGCCTCCGAGGCCTTGATCAGGGAGCGGATCGCGGTGGGCGCGGTGTAGAAGATGGTGACCTTGTGCTGCTGGATCATCTTCCAGAAGCGCCCGGCGTCCGGATAGGTGGGGACGCCCTCGAACACCACCTGGGTGGCGCCGGCGGCCAGCGGCCCATAGGCGACGTAGGTGTGGCCGGTGATCCAGCCGATGTCGGCAGTGCACCAGAAGATGTCCTTCGGCTGGATGTCGAAGGTCCACTGCATCGTGAGGTTGGCCCACAGCAAATAGCCACCGGTGGAGTGCTGCACGCCCTTGGGCTTGCCGGTGGAGCCCGAGGTGTAGAGGATGAAGAGCGGATGCTCGGCGCCGACGGCCACCGGCGCGCACTGCGTCGATTGACCCTGGAGCGCTTCGTCAAAGGTCTTGTCGCGCCCCGCCACCATGTTGCAGGCCGTCGCCGTGCGCTGATACACCAGCACCGTCTTGAGTGTGTCGCAGCCCCCCATCGCGATGCCTTCGTCCACGATGGCCTTCAGGGGCAGCTCCTTGCCGCCGCGCATCTGGTAGTTGGCGGTGATCACCGCCACCGCGCCGGCGTCGATGATGCGTTCATTGAGCGCCTTGGCCGAGAAGCCGCCGAACACCACGCTGTGCGTGGCGCCGATGCGCGCACAGGCCTGCATGGCCACCACGCCCTCGATGGTCATGGGCATGTAAACGATCACGCGGTCGCCCTTCTGGATGCCCTGCGCCTTGAGCGCGTTGGCAAACTGGCTCACGCGCGCCAGCAGCTCCTTGTAGGTGACCTGGGTGACCTTGCCGTCGTCGGCCTCAAAGAGGATCGCGGCCTTGTTCTCGACCGGCGTGCCCATGTGCTTGTCCAGGCAATTGGCCGAAGCGTTGAGCTCGCCGTCGTCGAACCACTTGTAGAAGGGGGCCTTGGATTCGTCCAGGGTGCGGGTGAAGGGCTTGGTCCAGACCACGTGCTCTCGGGCCAGGCGGGCCCAGAAGCCCTGTGCATCCTTCGCGGCCTCCTGGCATAGCGCTTCGTAACCGGCCATGCCCGAGACGCGCGCCGCCGACACGATGGCGGGGGCGGGAGGGAACACGCGGTTTTCGACCAGGACGGACTCGATGGCACTCATGAAAGTCTCCGTTGTTGGGGGGGGGGGATCCGGGCAGGAATGTCGCGGCGGGGACTTACTTGCCACTGACTGCACCCGCGCCGGAATTTAAGGCAAAAACGGCGCTCCGGACAGGGTGAAAAGCCCCAGGCGCACCGCGCCCTACAATCCCGGGTTCGGCAACGCCCATCCCCCTTCCATGGAAGCCCCTCGCCCCTTGCGCCCCCTGCCCAATCTCATCTTCGCCAGCCGCTGGCTGCAACTTCCGCTCTACATCGGACTGATCGCCGCGCAGGCGGTCTATGTCTTCCACTTCTGGGTGGAACTGGTCCACCTCCTGGAGGCGGCCTTCGGCAGCCAGACCGCCCTGCAGCAGCTGGTGGGCAGCATCGGCTACAAGTCCAGCGCGCCGGTCACGTCGCTCAACGAGACCATCATCATGCTGGTCGTCCTGGCGCTGATCGACGTGGTCATGATCTCCAACCTGCTGATCATGGTGATCGTGGGCGGCTACGAGACCTTCGTCAGTCGTATGAACCTCGAGGGTCACCCGGATCAGCCCGAGTGGCTCAGTCACGTGAACGCCTCGGTGCTCAAGGTCAAGCTGGCCACTGCCATCATCGGCATCAGCTCCATCCATCTGCTCAAGACGTTCATCAACGCCGACAACTACACCGACAAGGTGCTGATCGCCCAGACGGCCATCCACATCGTCTTCCTGCTGTCGGCGATCGCCATCGCCTACACCGACCGCCTGATGTCGCACGCGCCGGCCAGCACCGAGCACTGAGCACACGACCGCGCGTGCATCTGTGCGCGCGCGGCGCAGGCCCGGCTCCGGCCGGGACGCGCCTTCAGACCATGTCCTGCGGGCGTACCCAGGCGTCGAACTCTTCCCCCGTGACATACCCCAGCGCGAGCGCCGCCTCGCGCAGCGTCAGACCCTCGCGATGGGCCTTGCGCGCGATCTGTGCAGCCCGGTCGTAGCCGATGTGCGGGTTCAGGGCCGCCACCAGCATCAGTGACCGCGCCAGCAGGTTGGCGATCCGCGCCGGGTCTGGCTCGATGCCCACCACCGCATGCCGCGCGAAGCCGACCATGCCGTCGGACAGCAGACGCACGCTCTGCAGGAAGGCGTGGGCGATCAGGGGTCGGTACACGTTGAGCTCGAAATGGCCCGAGGCGCCGCCCAGGCCGATCGCCACGTCATTGCCGAACACCCGGCAGCAGGCCATGGTGAGCGCCTCGGCCTGTGTGGGGTTGACCTTGCCCGGCATGATGGACGAGCCCGGCTCGTTTTCCGGCAGGCGCAGCTCGCCCAGCCCGCAGCGCGGGCCACTGGCCAGCCAGCGGATGTCGTTCGCGATCTTGGTGAGGCTGCCCGCCAGCCCTCGCAGCGCGCCGTGGGCGTGGACCAACGCGTCACAGGCCGCCAGCGCCTCGAACTTGCTCGGTGCGCTGACCAGCGGCCACCCCGTCTCTCGCGCGAGCTCGGCCGCCACGCGCGGCCCGAACCCCGGTGGCGCGTTCAGGCCGGTGCCCACTGCCGTCCCGCCCAGGGCCAGCTCTTGCAGGTGTGGCAAGGTCGCCTCGATGTGGCGGCGGGCCTGCGTCAGCTGCGCCACGTAGCCCGAGAACTCCTGGCCCAGGGTCAGGGGCGTGGCGTCTTGCAGGTGCGTGCGGCCGATCTTCACGATGCCGGCAAAGGCCTCGCACCGGCCCTGCAGCGCGTCGGTCAGGGCGTCCAGAGCCGGCAGCAGCTGCAAGCACAGCGCCTCTACCGCCGCCAGGTGCATCGCAGTGGGAAAAACGTCGTTGGACGACTGCCCCAGGTTCACGTCGTCGTTCGGGTGGACCTGGCGCCCCGGTCCGCGCGTGCCCCCCAGCAGCTCGCTGGCCCGGTTGGCCAGCACCTCGTTCACGTTCATGTGGGTCTGGGTGCCCGAGCCGGACTGCCAGACGGACAGGGGGAATTCGTCGGCATGCTGGCCGGTCAGCACCTCGGTAGCGGCGGCCATGATGGCGGCGGCCTTGGCGGGGTCCAGCCGCCCCTCTCGGCGGTGCACTGCGGCGGCCGCGCGCTTGACCCGGGCCAAGGCCCCGATCAGCGCTGCCGGCATGCGTTCGTCGCCGATGCGAAAGTGCCGCAAGGCCCGCTGGGTCTGCGCCCCCCACAGGCGCTCCTGCGGCACCTGCACGGCGCCCAGGGTATCGAACTCGGTACGGTCCATCACCGACCGATTTAGCCGCATTCAAAAGGCGGTATTCAGCTCAATCTGGTTATCGAATGTTAAGCCGGTCAAGCATTTACAACCCAAATCCAGAAAACCATATATACTTCCCTGCGCTACGTTTTGGAAAGCTCATCCGGGGGCTGGCAGGTGCATACAAAAGCTGCGCCACATAACCCGTAATAGTTCCCAAGATTCACCGCAAAAAGGAAAACACGATGGCCAACGGAAAAGGAACTGCCATGAACGATATCGACCTGGACAAGATCGACCTCGCCTCCCTGAAGAAACTGGCCGAAGCCGCCAGCGAAAAATTCAACAGCCGCAAGAAGGACGAACTCAAGCACATGGTCGCCGGCTGGCTGGCCGACGCCCAGGCCGTGGGCTACAGCGCCGCCGACGTCATGGCCGAGCTGCGGGCCCGCTCCGGCCAGGGCGGCGGTCGCCGCGGTCGTGCGCCGCGCGCCGACAAAGGCTCGACCACACCCCCCAAATACAAGGGCCCGAACGGCGAACTCTGGAGTGGCCGCGGCCAGCCGCCCAACTGGATGAAACCTTACCTCGCCGCTGGCAAGAAAAAGGAAGATTTTCTGATCGCCAAGTGATCCGGCTTCACCCCTTCGGGGGTGATTCCTGTGCAAATACCCGCCACGGCACCCGCCCGGCGGGTATTTTCATTTCGACACATTGCTTTTCAATTTGATAATCATCGGCGAGCTGGCAGCCCTTTTGAGCAAGCGGGTTGGACACCCCGAGCCCACGCTCGGTGGCGGGGCCTGGCAAACCCCGCGAGGCCCGTCTCGCCGGCGGAGATAATCAGAGCAAACTCATCCTGACTGCCCCTGCCATGACCACCCGCATCTCGCAAGCCGACCTGATCGGATCCGTCTGCGCCGCACTGCAATACATCAGCTACTACCACCCGGCCGACTACATCGCCCACCTGGCCCGCGCCTACCAGCGCGAGCAGAGCCCAGCGGCCAAGGACGCGATCGCCCAGATCCTGACCAACAGCAAGATGTCCGCCACGGGCCACCGGCCCATCTGCCAGGACACCGGCATCGTCAACGTTTTCCTGAAGGTCGGGATGGACGTGCAGTGGGCCGGCTTCACCGGCAGCCTGGATGACGCCATCAACGAAGGCGTGCGCCGCGGCTACAACCACCCCGACAACACCCTGCGCGCCTCGGTCGTGGCCGACCCGCAGTTCGCCCGCAAGAACACCAAGGACAACACGCCCGCCGTCATCTTCACCGAGATCGTGCCGGGCAACACCGTCGAAGTGACCGTGGCCGCGAAGGGTGGCGGCTCCGAGAACAAATCCAAGATGGTCATGCTCAACCCCGGCGACTCGGTGGTCGACTGGGTGCTCAAGACCGTGCCCACCATGGGTGCGGGCTGGTGCCCGCCAGGCATGCTGGGCATCGGCATCGGCGGCACCGCCGAGAAGGCCGTGCTGATGGCCAAGGAAAGCCTGATGGACGACATCGACATGTACGAGCTGCAGGCCAAGGCGTCCAAGGGCGAGAAACTCACGCAGGTCGAAGCCCTGCGCCTAGAGCTCTATGAGAAGGTCAACGCGCTGGGCATCGGCGCGCAGGGCCTGGGCGGCCTGACCACCGTGCTGGACGTCAAGATCAAGATGTACCCCACCCACGCGGCCAGCAAGCCCGTGGCCATGATCCCCA
>CAZUKC010000106.1:0-6795 GCA_964620375.1 uncultured Ramlibacter sp.
GCGATGCACGGCGCCACCATCCTGGCGGTGGGCCGCTACGGCGGCGAGCGCGAGATCGAGCAGATCGTGGACCGCGGCACCGCCTCCGAGCGCGCCGCCCTGTTCTGGCGCTGGACCATGGGCTTCAACGCCACGATGGAGTCCATCCACCGCTGGGCCTGGTGGTTTGCGGTGCTGTGTCCCCTCACCGGTGGCATCGGCATCTTGCTGACCGGCACCGTCGTCGACAACTGGTACCTCTGGGCCATCAAGCATGGCGTCGCTCCGATGTACCCCGATGTATTCCCCGCGGTCACCGATCCCGCGCTGGCACCGGGAGTCAAGCCATGATCCAACTGCAATCCCTGATGCGCCACGGCGCGCGCCTGCTGGCGCTGTCCTCCCTGCTCCTGCTGGCGGCGTGCGAGCGCCCGCCCATGGAGTCGGTGCAACATGGCTTTCGCGGCACCGGCATGCTGCAGGTGTACAACCCGCGCGCGGTCGAAAAGAGCATCGAGGACAACACCGTGCCCGTGAGCCTGCCGGCCGCGCCGGCCGACGGCCCCAAGTCCAAGGACCTCTACAAGAACGTGCAGGTGCTGGGCAACCTCAGCGGCGCGCAGTTCGTGCGGCTCATGACCTCCATGACCACCTGGGTCTCACCCGAGGAAGGCTGCGGCTACTGCCACAACCTCGCCAACTTCGCCGAAGACAGCAAGTACACCAAGATCGTCGCCCGGCGCATGCTGGAGATGACCCAGAACATCAACGAGAACTGGAAGACCCACGTGGCGGATACCGGCGTGACCTGCTGGACCTGCCACCGAGGCCAACCCGTGCCCTCGAACGTCTGGTTCAAGGCCGACCACGCCCCGAAGGGCGCCGACTTCATCGGCGACCGTAGCGGCCAGAACGAGCCCTTGCCGGTGGTGAACCTCTCCTCGCTGCCCAACGACCCCTTCACACCCTTCTTCCTGCAGGACAAGCCGATCCGCGTGAACGGCAACACCGCGCTGCCCACCGGCAACCGCCAGTCCATCAAGCAGGCCGAATGGACCTACGGCCTGATGGTTCACATGTCCACCGGCCTGGGTGTGAACTGCACCTATTGCCACAACACGCAGAACTTCGCCAAGTGGGAAGGTGGTCCGCCCCAGCGCGTCACCGCCTGGCACGGCATCCGCATGGTGCGTGACATGAACGTGGCCTATATGGAGCCGCTCACCCCCGTGTTCCCGGCGCACCGCAAGGGCGAACTGGGCGACGTGGCCAAGGCCAACTGCGCCACCTGCCACCAGGGTGCCTACAAGCCGCTGAACGGGCAGTCCATGCTCAAGGACTACCCGGAGCTGGCCGCCAAGCTGGTATCCGGCCCGGCCAAGGCGGGTGCGTCGGCGCCCGCGGTGAAGACGGCCGCGAAGTAAGCGCCCGTTCGAGCACACCACCGCACCCCGAGGCTGCGACATGGACAGCCACCCCACGGCCACCACCGCTTTCACCGGCGTGGTGGCCGTGGTGCTGGTGGACTACCTGCGCCAGCACCAGCCCTGGGGCTGGTCGCGCCTGGCGCGCGGGTCGGGGGCATTTCGAGACGTGCCGGGCATGCTGTTCACCAAGGTCATGGGCAGTGGCCACGACGGCGGCTTCAGCCTGCGTCCCAGCACCAGCCATCAGGGCCTGGTGTGTCTGCTGCGCACCTTCGAGCTGGCGCAGGCCTTTCTGGCCAGCGCGCTGGTGGATGAGGCCCGTGTGCGTGCCCGCGAAAGCTGGACCGGCCTGCTGGCGGTCACTTCCTCGCGTGGGCAGTGGGACGGCCAGGCCTGGGACGTGAGTTCACCCGAATCGCTGGGCGCGCACGCGCAGGACGCGGCCTTGTCCGGCGCGCCGGTCGCCGCGCTCACGCGCGCGAGCATCCGTCCGAGCAAGGTGGCCGCCTTCTGGCGTCACGCGCCCGCCTCTCAGGACGCGATGGCGCAGGCCCGTGGCTGCGACCTGGCGGTGGGCCTGGGCGAGGCGCCCGTGCTGCGCCAGTGCACCTTCAGCCTCTGGCGTGACCTGGATGCGATGACCGCGTACGCGCGCGGCGGCGCCCACGGCGCGGCGGCCCAGGCCGCACTGCGCCAGGACTACTTCACCGAGTCGATGTTCGTGCGCATGAAGCTGCTGCAAAGCAGCGGCGACTGGAAGACGCTGCACACGGCGGAGGCGGCACATGGCTGATCCCGGCGTTGTCGTCATCGGCGCCGGCATGGCCGGCCTGGTCAGCGCGTTGCAGCTGGCGGCGCGCGGCCTGCCGGTCTCGGTGGTCGAGACCGCGCTGGCCCCTGGCGGCAAGATCCGTCAGCTGATGGTGAACGGCGCGCCGATCGACAGCGGACCCACGGTCTTCACCCTGCGCTGGATCTTTGACGAGGTGCTGGCCTCGGTGGGCACGCGCCTGGAGGACGAGGTGCGCATCACGCCGCTGTCGGTGCTGGCGCGTCATTTCTGGGACCCCGAGGCTGGCGACGGGCAGGTCGCGACCCTGGACCTGCTGGCCGATCCACGCGCCTCGCAGGACGCGGTGGCCCGCTTTGCCAGTCCGGCCGAGGCCCGGCGCTTTGCCGCCTTCTGCGCGCAGGCGCGCGAGGTGTATGCCGCGCTGGAGGGGCCCTTTATCCGCTCCGCTTCGCCCACCATGGGGCGCATGGTCAGCGACCTGGGCCTGCGGGGCCTGTCGGTGCTCTCGCGCCTGGGCCCCATGCGCAGCCTCTGGGACTGCCTGGGCCGTCACTTCACCGACCCGCGCCTGCGCCAGCTGTTCGGACGCTACGCCACCTACTGCGGCTCCTCGCCCTGGGAAGCACCGGCCACGCTGATGCTGATCGCACAGGTGGAGATGGACGGCGTCTGGGCGGTCGAGGGCGGCATGCACGCGCTGGCGCGGATGCTCGAGCGCCTGGCGCGCGCGCGGGGTGTGACCTTCCGCTATGGCACGGCCTGCGAACGCATCGAGCTGCAGGGAGGACGCGTCAGCGGCGTGCACCTGGCCGGCGGCGAGCGTCTGGGCGCACAGCGTGTGATCTTCAACGGCGACGTCGCGGCCCTGCAGGCGGGTCTGCTGGGGGACGCGCCGCGTGTTGCCGCCCCGCGCGTGGGCCCGCGCTCGCTGTCAGCCGTGACCTGGTCGATGCACACGCGCACCGACGGCCTTGCGCTGGACCGGCACAACGTCTTCTTCACCGGCGACTACCGCAAAGAGTTCGCCGACATCTTCGGTCAGGGGCGTCTGCCGCGGCGTCCCACCGTGTACCTGTGCGCGCAGGACCGCGGCACCGGCGCGCCGGATATCGGCACGCCCCAGCGCCTGCTGGCGCTGGTCAATGCGCCGGCGGTCGGCGGGCAGGGCCGGCTTACTCCCGAGGCACTCGACGAATGCGAACACCAGACCTTTTCTCTCCTGCGCCGATGCGGTCTCAGTCTGCAGCCGCAGGCCCGCGAATCGGTGCGCACGACACCGGACGATTTCCATCGCCTCTTTCCGGGCACGGGCGGAGCGTTGTACGGCCAGGCGACCCACGGCTGGAACTCGGCGTTCGCCAGATCGCCGGCAGCCAGCCCGGTGCCGGGCCTGTTCCTGGCGGGGGGCAGCGTGCATCCGGGGCCGGGCGTGCCGATGGCGGCCATGTCGGGGCAGCTGGCGGCCGCGGCCGTGATGGCGAGCCTCGGTTCGACCAGCCGGTCCCGTCCGGCGGCTACCTCTGGTGGTATGTCGACGCGCTCAGCGACGACGGGGAGTTCGGCCTGACGATCATCGCCTTCGTCGGCAGCGTGTTCTCGCCCTATTACGCGTGGGCGCGGCGCGGTGGCGCGCCGGCCGACCCCGAGCAGCACTGCGCACTCAACGTAGCCCTGTACAGCCGACGCGCGCGGCGCTGGGCGATGACCGAGCGTGGCGCGCGCCACTGCAGCCGCAGCGCGCGCGAGTTCCAGATCGGCCCCAGCCGCGTGCACTGGGATGGCGATGCCTTGGTCATCGACATCGACGAGATGTGTGTACCGATGCCGCGGCCGCTGCGCGGGCGGGTGCGCGTGTACCCGCAGCGCCTGTTCGACTTCAGCACGCCCATCGACCGCGCAGGACGCCACCGCTGGGGTCCGATCGCGCCCACGGCGCGCATCGAGGTCGAGCTGGATGCGCCCGCACAGCGCTGGAAGGGCCAGGCCTACCTGGACTCGAACGAGGGCGACGAGCCCATCGCCAGCAGCTGCCGCGAGTGGGACTGGTCCCGCAGCCCGCTGCCCGACGGCAGTACCGCGGTCCTGTACGACATGCAGCACGCGGACGGCCGCGACCAGGTGCTGGCCCTGCGTTTCGCACGCGACGGGCAGGTCACGCCCTTCGAGCCGCCGCCGCGTCGCGTGATGGCGCCCACCCTGTGGCGCGTGCCGCGGCGCATGCGCAGCACGGGGCCGGTCCATGTGATCGACCAGTTGGAGGACACGCCCTTCTACCAGCGGGCCGTGGTGCGCAGCGAGCTGTTGGGGGAGGCGGTCACCAGCTTCCACGAGACCCTGAACGTGCCCCGCCTGGTCTCGCCGGTGGTGCAGGCCATGCTGCCGTTTCGGATGCCCCGACGCGCATGAGGTCCAAAGCACTCACCGCCGACCGTCGCGCCGCCGTGACATCCGATGCGTCTATTACAGTTGACAGTAACGTATGTCAACATAAAATGACACCAGTTTGCGACCATGGGGGCCGCAAGCCGCCCGCGTGCGGGGTTAGCACGAGTGTTAGTTCTTCCAAGGAGAAGCACGATGTCCGACAAAGACAAAGTGTGGCCCACCGGTCTGACCGAGGGCGAATCGGAGGAAATCCACCGGAACCTCATCCAGGGAACGCAGATATTCGGCATGATCGCGGCCTTCGCGCACTTGCTGGCCTATATCTACAGCCCCTGGCTGAAGTAAGGAGCACGGCCCATGATCTACGGAAAAATGTGGTGCGTGGTCAAGCCCTCGGTGGGCATTCCGATCTTCATTGCCGCAGTGGCAATTGCTTCCTTCAGCGTGCACGTCGCGCTGACCCTCAACACCACCTGGGTGAAGGGCTTCCTCAATGGAGGTCAGAAAGCCGTGGCAGCCGCCCCGGCCGAGACGCCTCCAGCCAAGAAGTAATTCCTGGCACGAGACAGGGACCGGACCGCTTGCGGCTCCGGTCCTTTTTCATGTGAGCCGCCCATGAACCGTTCCAGCCCCCGTTCGTCCTCGCGCCTGATGCAGTCGATTGCCGCGCTCGGCCCGCGCTTCCTGCCCTTTGCCGACGCGGCGTCGCCCGACCTGCCGCTGGCGCGTCTGCTGCGGCTGTCGCTCTTTCAGATCTCGGTAGGCATGGCGCTGGTGCTGCTGGTGGGCACGCTCAATCGCGTGATGATCGTGGAGATGCATGTGCCCGCGTCGCTGGTGTCGGTGATGGTGGCCCTGCCGATCCTCTTCGCGCCGCTGCGCGCCCTGATCGGTTTTCGCTCCGACCACCACCGCAGCGAACTGGGCTGGCGCCGTGTGCCCTATATCTGGATGGGGACGCTGCTGCAGTTCGGTGGCCTGGCCATCATGCCCTTCGCCCTGCTGGTGCTCGCGCGTGCGGGGGCTTCGGCTGACGCGCCGGCCTGGGTGGGTCACGGCGCGGCGGCGATCGCCTTCCTGCTGGTGGGCGCGGGCCTGCACACGGTGCAGACCACCGGACTGGCCCTGGCCACCGACCTGGCCCCGCGCGAGGACCATCCCAAGGTGGTGGGCTTCATGTACTCGATGCTGTTGATCGGGACGATCGGCAGCGCGTTCATCTTCGGCCAGGCGCTGTCCGAGTACTCGCCGGGGCGCCTGGTGCAGGTGATCCAGGCCTGCGCGGTGACGACGCTGGTGCTCAATGTGGTTGCGATCTGGAAGCAGGAAGCACGCAGCCGCGACCGCAAGCCGCGCGCACGCCGCGCGGACGATCCGAATTTCCGCAGTGCCTGGCAGGCCCTCAGGGGGCGCGACCGCGCGCTGCGGCGTCTGGCGGCGCTGGCGCTGGGCACCATGGCCTTCACCATGGAGGACGTGCTGCTCGAGCCCTATGGCGGCGAGATCCTGGGCATGTCGGTCTCGCACACCACCTTCCTGACCGCAACGCTGGCCCTGGGCGGCCTGATCGGGTTTGCCTGGGCCTCGCGCGTGCTGGGGCGTGGGGCCGATCCCTGGCGCATGGCCAGCGCCGGCGCGATGGTGGGCCTGCCGGCCTTCGCCGCGGTGATCGCCGCCGCGCCCCTGGCCGCGCCCGCGCTGTTCGTCCTCGGCACGTTCCTGATCGGATTCGGGGGCGGCCTCTTCGGGCATGGCACGCTCACGTCCACCATGCAGATGGCGCCTCCCGAGCAGGCCGGTCTGGCCTTAGGCGCCTGGGGCGCGGTGCAGGCCACGGCGGGGGGATTGGCCATGGGCCTGGGCGGCATCCTGCGTGACGTGATAGCCTCTTCGTGGGGGTCGCTGGCGGGCTATGGCTTCGTCTACGGCCTCGAATTTCTGCTACTGGTCGGCACCCTGGCGCTCATGGCGCCGCTGCTGCGGCCCGCACCCCAAGACTCACCCGAAGCAAGGAGACACCCATGAAAGTCGAAACCGTCCTGATCATCATGTTCGTGGTCTTTGGCCTGTTCATGCTGGCCAACTGGTTCAACCGGCCGAAGAAGTGAGACGTCGCGGCTCGCCGCGATGCCGTGCGAGCTGTGGCTGAAGCGGCTCCTCTCCCTGGATCGCAAGGGGCTTGGAGGGCTGTTCTGATTCGCGGCGCAGAGG
>CAZUKC010000107.1:0-6689 GCA_964620375.1 uncultured Ramlibacter sp.
GCAGCAGCGACAGCGAAAGCACCACGATCACGGTCCGCAGCAGCGCACCGGCACCGGCACCGGCACCTGCACCTGCACCTGCACCTGCACCTGCACCTGCACCTGCACCTGCACCTGCACCGGCACCTGCGCCCGAACCCCCGCTCCTGTCGACACCCTCACCCCTGCTGGGGTCGCCACCCCTGCTGGGGTCGCCACCCCTGCTGGGATCGCCGTCGACCGGTGGAGGGCTCCTGAGCGCGCCGCCGCCACCGGTCTCGGGCAGCAGCGGCAGCGGCACCGGCGCGCCACTGCCTGCGCCGGTCGTCAGCCCCGTCATGGTGGACGCCGCACCACCCCCACACGTGCCGCAGGTCTTCGACTCGACGCTGTTTCCGCAGCGCGCGGGCACCGTCGTTGCGGCCAGCGACCAGATCGAATTCACGGCCTCGCAGACCCATCCCCTGCAACGGACCCTGGCCCTGTGGTCCTTGCACGACGCCTACACCGAGGCGCCCGAGGACGGCTGGCGGATCGTGGTGCACCCGGACACCGGCAGCCTGCTGTCGGTCTTTCGCGGCATGCCCGACCAGTTCATCGAGGGCGACGGCGTGGCCTACATCAGCGTGCCCTGGGACAGCTTCTTCCACACGCACTCCGACGTGCGCGTCACCGTCCACGCGGCGCTGGCGGACGGCCTGCCACTACCCGCCTGGATCCAGCTCAATTCCGACACCGGCGTCTTCCAGCTGGTGCCGCCGCGAGGCTTCCTGGGCGAGCTGGTGATCCGCCTGCAGGCCCGCGACAACCAGGGCCGCGAGGCCACCACCCTGTTCCGACTGCATGTGGGCGAGCGCGCGCCGGCGTCACCGCGCGAAGGCGGTGTCACCGGTCGCAGCGCCCTGTCCGAGCAGCTGCGCGACGCGGCGCGCGAGCGCCAGCCTGCCCTCGGCACGCGTGCGCCCCAGGGGGTGCCGTCACCGCTCCTGAGGCCCTCCTGATCTCGCCTGCGGTCCTCCGACCGGCGCTGCCGCATGGACGCTCCCACTGCAAGAAGATCCACGGCGGTACCGGCGGCCGCGCCCGCCGACCTCTCCGAGCCCCTGCTCTCCCTGCTGGACCTGACGAACCTGGCAGCGCGGGCGCGCTGCGCCACGTCCGCGGCACAACTGCGCTTCCAGCTGGTCAACGACACCCACCAGCTCACGCCTTACCGGCAGGCCGCGCTCTGGCTCACCACGGGCGGCGTGTGCGCGCTCTCCGGCGTGGTGCAGGTCGAAGCCAACGCGCCCTACACGCAGTGGCTCACGCGCGTCATGCGCCATTGCCATACGCACCTGGCGAAGTCCGCGGCGGTGGACGTGCAGGCCCTGCCCGCCGAGCTCGCCGCGCAGTGGTCGGACTGGCTGCCATCCAACGCCTGGTTCCTGCGGCTGGACAGCGTGCCGCCGGGCGGCGCCCCCGTCGGCGCGCTGTTGCTCGCGCGTGACGCGGCCTGGACTGCGCGCGAGACCCGCCTGCTGCAAGAGTGGGCCGACACCTGGGTCCATGCCTGGGCCAGCCTCACCCGCCCGGCGGGCTGGCGCGGGCTCTGGCCTCGCCTCACCGCCGCCGACGCCAGTCCCGATACCGACGCGGAAAGGCTGGCGCGCCCCGCCACGCCTGGCCGGCGCAGACGCTGGCTGCTCGCAGCTGGCGCGCTGGCCCTGTCGCTCGCCCTCCCGGTGCGCCTGACGGTGCTTGCACCGGGCGAGCTGGTGCCTGCACGGCCCGAGGTCGTGCGCGCGCCGCTGGACGGCGTGGTCGCACAATTTCACGTGCAACCCAATCAACAGGTGCGCCAGGGCCAGCCCCTGTTCACCTTCGACCTGGCCCTGGTACGCAATCGCCTGGAGGTCGCCCGCCAGGCCCTGGTCACCGCCGAAGCCGAATACCGCCAGGCCGGCCAACTGGCCCTGACCGATGCCCGCTCCAAGGCCCAACTGGCCACCCTGGTCGGCCGCATCGAGGAAAAGCGCGCCGAGGCCCTGTACCTGGAAGACCAGCTCACCCGCGCGCAAGTGGTGGCGCCGCGCGACGGCGTGGTGCTGTTCGACGACCCCAGCGCCTGGATCGGCCGACCGGTCACCGTGGGGGAACGCATCCTGCGCGTCGCCGCTCTGGACGACGTGGAGGTGGAAGCCTGGCTGGGCGTGGCCGACGCCATCCCGCTGCCCGCGGATGCCGGCGTCTCCCTGCACCTGAACGCGGACCCGCTGTCTCCGGTGAAGGCGCGCCTGCGGTACCTCTCGCACGACGCGCTCGAACGCCCCGACGGGACCTACGCCTACCGCCTGCGCGCCAGCCTGAGCGAACCCACGGCGCACCGCGTCGGCCTCAAAGGCAGCGTGCGCGTGAGCGGCCGGTGGGTGCCCCTGGGCTACTGGCTGCTGCGACGGCCCTGGGCAAGCCTGCGCAGCGTGATCGGGTGGTGAAGAAGGACGCGGCATGAACATCGCCAGCCCGACGCGCCTGCCCCCGCTGCGCGAGGAGCTCGCCCTGCTGCCCGGCCCACCCCTGGCCGACGGTCAGCCCTCCTGGACTCTGCACGACCCGGTGCGACACCAGTTCTTCCGGATCGACTGGCTCACCTTCGAAATCCTGGCACGCTGGCCGCTGGGTGACGCGCACGCCATCGTGACCAGCATCGCCACCCGGACGACCCTGCATCCGCAGGTGGCGGACGTTGAGCAGGTCCAGGCCTTCCTCGCGCAACACCAGCTGCTGCAGCAGCGTGGGCCCGGTGTCGCGCAGCAGCTCGCACAGCACCTGCACGCGCTGCGCGGCACGCCGCTGCGGCAGCTGCTGCACCACTACCTGTTCTTTCGGGTGCCCCTGGTGCGCCCCGATGCCTGGCTGCAACGCTGGGTGGGGCCGGTGGCGGCCTTTTTCACCGCACGCGGCTTTCTGGTGGCCACCGCACTTGCTGCGGTGACCGGTCTGCTGCTGGTGGCCCGCAGCTGGGACAGCTTCGTGCACACCTTGGTGGACACCTTCAACCTGCCGGGCCTGGCGGCCTATGGCGTGGCCCTGGTCTGCGTGAAGCTGCTGCATGAACTCGGACATGCCTTCACCGCGCGCCACCACGGCTGTCGGGTGCCGGCCATGGGCGTGGCCTTCCTGGTGATGTGGCCCATGGCCTACACCGACACCACCGAGACCTGGCGCCTGACCGACCGCTACCAGCGACTGCAGGTGGCCTGCGCCGGCATTGCCACCGAGCTGGTGGTGGCCATCTGGGCCACGCTGGCCTGGGCCCTCCTGCCCGAGGGCGCGCTGCGCGGCGCGATGTTCGCACTGGCCACCACGAGCTGGGTGGCCACCCTGGTGGTCAATGCCAGCCCCTTCATGCGCTTTGACGGCTACTTCATCCTGTGCGACCTGCTGGACATGCCCAATCTGCACGAGCGCAGCTTCGCGCTCGCGCGCTGGACGCTACGCGAAGGTCTGTTCGCGCTCGGCGCGTCGCCCCCCGAGCATTTCAGCCGGCGCCGGCAGGCCGCGCTCATCGCCTTCGCCTGGGCCACCTGGCTGTACCGGCTGGTGGTCTTCCTCGGGATCGCGGTGCTGGTCTATCACTTCTTCACCAAGCTGCTGGGTGTGTTCCTGTTCGTGGTGGAGATCGCATGGTTTGTCGTGCTTCCGATCTGGCGCGAGCTCAAGGCCTGGTACCGCCTGCGCACGCAGATGGTGGTGCGTCCCGCCAGTCGCCGCCGTGCCTTGCGCGTCGCCGTCGGCGCGCTGCTGCTGGCAGCCCTCACAGCGGTGCCCTGGCCTGGACGGGTGATGGCCAGCGGGTGGCTGCGACCCGCGCAGGTCTGGCCGCTGTACGCGCCGGCCGCCTCGCAGCTGCAGACCCTGCACCATGCCGAGGGTGCGCGCGTGCCGCAGGGGGTGACGCTGCTGCATCTGACCTCGCCCGCCCTGGAAAGCCGGCTGGAGGCCCTGTCTGCACGCACCCGCAACCTGGGCTGGCAGGTCGACGCGGCCGCCCTGCTTCCCGAGGCCCGGCAGCGCTGGCAGGTGTCCCAGGAGGAACTGGCCACCAGCCAGGTTGAACAAGTGGGCCTGCACGCACAACGCGAGCAGCTCACACCCTCGGCGCCCTTCGAGGCGACCGTGCGCGACCTCGACCCCGACCTGCACCCCGGCCAGTGGCTGCCCGCGCGCGAGCGCATCGCCACCCTGGTGGGCGAGGGGCCGATGGTGGTCGAGACCTATCTGGACGAACACGCCGTCAAGCGCGTGCGTCCGGGCGACCGCGGCCTGTTCATCACCGACGGCCTCGAGGGTCCGACCCTGCACCTGACCGTACAGCATGTCGATGCGGACGCCTCGCGCCAGCTCGCCCACGGCATGCTGACCGCCCCCGCCGGTGGCGACGTGCTCACGCGCGAGCGTCAGGGCCAGCGGGTGCCCGAGCACGCGGTGTACCGGGTGGTGCTGCGGGTGGACTCGCCACCCGGGGACCTGGCCGGCCGGGCCTGGCGCGGTCGGGTCACGATCCGGGCGGCGGGCGAGCCGCTGGCCGGACGCTACCTGCGCCAGGCCCTGACGGTGCTGGTGCGCGAAGCCGGCCTCTGAGGCAATACCCCCGAATCAGGCGCGCGCGCAGGCTTCTGGCAGCATCCCTGCACCCCGGCCCTGCGGCCGCCTGCCTTCCCCGCCATGACCCTGCTGCAAGACACCCTCGCCCGCCAGCGCGCCGCGGCCCGTGCCCACCCGGTGCCCGACGAAGCCACCCGACGTGCCGACCTGCGCGCGCTCGCGCGCTTCGTGCGAGACAACGCCGACGACCTGTGCGCCGCCATCTCGCGTGACTACGGCCACCGTTCGCTGCACGAGACCCGCCTGACCGAGGTCCTGCCGGTGCTCAAGGAGGTGGACCATGCCCTGAAGCATCTGCGCGGGTGGATGAAGGTGCGCCGCCGCGCGGTCGACCGTCTGGCCTTTGGCCTGGCGAGCAACTCGGTGATCCCGCAGCCCCTGGGCGTGGTGGGCGTCATCGTGCCCTGGAACTTCCCGCTCAATCTGAGCTTCGTGCCCCTGGTGGCCATCCTGGCCGCCGGTAACCGCGCGATGGTGAAGATGAGTGAGAACTCGCGCCATCTCGCTGCGCTGCTGATCGAGCGCATGCCCGCCTACCTGCCGCCCGACAAGCTGCAGTTCTTCGACGAGACCGGTGGGGTGGGCATGGCCTTCTCGCAACTGCCCTTTGACCACCTGCTGTTCACGGGCTCGGGCACCACCGGTCGTGCGGTGATGGCGTCCGCCGCCGCCAACCTGTGCCCCGTCACGCTTGAACTGGGGGGCCGCTCGCCCGCAGTGGTGTGCGAGGACTTCGACCTGCGCACCGCTGCCGAACGCATCCTGTACGTGAAGTGCCTGAACGCCGGCCAGATCTGCACCACGGTCGATCACGTGTACCTGCCGCGCGCGCAGGTGCAGGACTTCGTCGCCCTGGCGCAGCGCATCGTGCCCGCGCGCTATGCCTCGCTGGCCAGCCCGGACTACACCTCCATCATCAATCCGACCGCCTACGAACGCCTTGTGCGCACGCTGGACGACGCGCAGGCCCGCGGCGCCACCGTCGTTCCGCTGCTGCCCGGCCCCGCGCGTGACGATGCCGCCCATCGGCTGGCGCCGCATCTGGTGATCGGCGCGCCCGCCGACAGCGCGCTGATGCAGCGCGAGATCTTCGGCCCGCTGCTGCCGGTGATTCCGTACGACCGCTTGGACGATGTGGTGGCCCAGATCAACGCGGGACCTCGCCCGCTGGCCTTCTACCCCTTCACCCACGACCGCGCGCGCCTGGACCACCTGCTCGATCACGTGATGTCCGGCGGGGTGAGCGTGAACGACGCGCTCTTTCACGTGGCCCAGGCCGACCTGCCCTTTGGCGGGGTGGGCGAATCGGGCATGGGCCACTACCACGGTCGCGAGGGCTTCGAGACCTTCTCCAAGCTGCGACCCGTGTTCCACCAGAGCCGCTTTGCGCTCACGCACCTGCTGCATCCGCCCTACGGCGGCGGGTTCGAGCGGCTGATGAAGTTTCTGATGCCGCGGTGAGGGTGCGGCGCCCTCGGTTTCGAATACTTTAAAACCAAGCAAGCCTGCTTCCTGGTGCCGTACGACCTATCCCGGCAGCCAGAGCGCCGAGGAATCTCTGCTACCATCATTTAAGGCTTGCCAAAACCGCCAGCCTCGCGGTTGTGCCGGGCAAGCCTTTCCCCTGCACGTGCAGCCGCCGGCGCGGTTGCGGCCCCACCTGCACGACTCCACCCCCTGCACCATGATGTTCCTCACTCCCCTGCAGCGGCTTGCCCGGGCCTGCAGCATCATCGGCGGACTGCTCCTGACCGCTGTCATGCTCATGACCTGCTACAGCGTCATCGGCCGCAACTTCTTCCAAAGCGCCCTGATCGGCGACTTCGAACTCACCGGCATCGGCTCGGGCATGGCCATCGCTTTTTTCATGCCACTGTGCCAGCTTGAGCGGGGCAACATCATCGTGGACTTCTTCACAGCCAATCGAAGCGCGGCCTTCAACCACCGGCTCGATCGCCTCGGCGCCGTGCTCATGGTCCTGATCTTCTCGCTGCTGGCATGGCGCTGCGGGGTTGCGGCCCTGAGCGCCTACGGCAATATGGGCGCCTCTATGCTGCTGGGGT
>CAZUKC010000108.1:0-1719 GCA_964620375.1 uncultured Ramlibacter sp.
GCCCGCGACGTGTTCGTGGTGCAGTCCACCTGCGCCCCCACGAACGAAAACCTCATGGAGCTGCTGATCATGGTCGACGCGCTCAAGCGCGCCTCGGCCGAACGCATCAGCGCCGTCATCCCCTACTTCGGCTATGCCCGCCAGGACCGCCGCCCGCGCTCCTCGCGCGTGCCGATCTCGGCCAAGGTCGTGGCCAACCTGCTCCAGACCGTTGGCGTCTCGCGCGTGCTGACCATGGACCTGCACGCCGACCAGATCCAGGGTTTCTTCGACATCCCGGTGGACAACATCTACGCCTCGCCGGTGCTCCTGACCGACCTGCGCCAGCAGAACTACGAAGACCTCATCGTCGTCTCGCCCGATGTCGGCGGTGTGGTGCGCGCGCGCGCCCTGGCCAAGCAGCTCGGTTGCGACCTGGCCATCATCGACAAGCGCCGCCCGCGTGCCAACGTCTCCGAAGTGATGCACGTGATCGGCGAGATCGAAGGCCGCAACTGCGTGATCATGGACGACATGATCGACACCGCCGGCACCTTGGTCAAAGCGGCCGAAGTGCTCAAAGAGCGCGGCGCCAAGAAGGTCTACGCCTACTGCACGCACCCGATCTTCTCGGGTCCGGCCATCGAGCGCATCGCCAAGGGCCAGGCCCTGGACGAAGTGGTTGTCACCAACACCATTCCCTTGTCGGACAGTGCCAAGGCCTGCGACAAGATCCGCCAGCTCACCGTGGCGCCGCTGATCGCCGAGACGATTCAGCGCATTGCCAAGGGTGAGTCGGTCATGAGTCTGTTCTCGGAGCAGGAAAACCTGTTCTGAGGCTGTAGCCGGCCTGCCTCTGACCTTCGCGTCTGGGCAGGCCTTTTTCAACCTGGCATCACACTGGTCGCGGTGGTTGCCAGTTACTGGAGTTCACTATGAAATTCGTCGCTTTTGAGCGCGCCAAGCAGGGAACGGGTGCGAGCCGCCGTCTGCGTATCTCGGGCAAGACGCCCGGCATCGTCTACGGAGGCGAGGGCCAGCCCCAGCTGATCGAACTCGATCACAACGCGCTGTGGCATGCCCTGAAGAAGGAAGCCTTCCACTCCTCCATCCTCGAGATGGAACTGGCCGGCAAGACCAGCAAGGTCCTGCTGCGTGACGTGCAGTACCACCCCTTCAAGCAGCTCGTGCTGCACGTGGACTTCCAGAAGGTCGACGCCACCACCAAGCTGCACATGAAAGTGCCGCTGCACTACGTGAAGGCCGAGGAATCGCAGGCGGTCAAGTTCGAGCACTGCGTGGTCAACCACGTGATGGCCGAACTGGACATCACCTGCCTGCCCGCCGACCTGCCCGAGTTCATCGAGATCGACCTGTCGGGCCTTAAGAAAGGCAGCTCCCTGCACCTGGACGACATCACCCTGCCCAAGGGCGTGACTGCCGTCACCCGCGGCAAGAAGAACCCGGTGCTGGTGTCGGTCGTGACGACCGCCGCCGAAGAAACTCCCGCGCCCGCTGCTGCAGCGGCCCCCGCTTCGGATGCCAAGGCCGGCGCCAAGCCTGCTGCCGACGCCAAGCCGGCCAAGAAATAAGCGCTGGGTACTCAATGAAGGCGCAGCACGGGAGATCGTGCTGCGCTTTTTTGCATCTTGAATATCTAATCAGGCAAGCCTTGTATCGTTTCTCAAGACTTAACTCCAAAATTTTGTCAGAGATTAGCCATGACATTCAATGAAAAAG
>CAZUKC010000108.1:1729-6637 GCA_964620375.1 uncultured Ramlibacter sp.
CGCCAAGGCTGCCAAGAAATAAGCCCAGCTTATTTCGGCGCTACGCCCTGAAGGACCGCTCACGCGGGCCTTCTTCATTCTCGATTTCGCTTTTAATACACCCCCATGATCAAGCTGTTCGTCGGCCTGGGCAACCCGGGCACCGAGTACGAGGCCACTCGCCACAACGCCGGCTTCTGGTGGGTCGATGCGCTGGCGCGCGAACTGAAGCTCTCGCTGGTCGCCGACCGCAGCTACCACGGCCTGGTGGCGCGCGGCAACGTGAACGGGCAGAACGTTTGGCTGCTCGAGCCCCAGACCTACATGAACCTCTCGGGCAAGTCGGTCGCGGCGCTGGCGCGCTTCTTCAAGATCGCGCCCCAGGACATCCTGGTGGTGCACGACGAACTGGACGTCCCCCCGGGCCAGGCCAAACTGAAATTCGGTGGCGGCCACGGCGGCCACAACGGCCTGCGCGACATCCACGCGCAACTGGGGACTGGCGACTACTGGCGACTGCGCATCGGCATCGGGCATCCGGGCGACAAGAACGAGGTGGCCGACTGGGTGCTGAAAAAACCCGCCCCCGACCAGCGCGAGGCCATCGAAGCCTGCGTGGCGCGCACGCTCAAGGCGGCGCCGGAGATGCTGGCGGGCGACATGGCCCGGGCCACGCTGGTGGTGCACACGCACAAGCCACCACGGCCCAAGCCGCCGCGACCCGAAGGGGTCTAGACGCCGGTCAGGCGGCGGTACTTCTGCCAGAGCGTCTCCCGGTCTTCCACCCGTTCCGGGTTCACCGGGATACAGGCGACGGGGCACAGCTGTACGCACTGGGGCGTGTCGAAATGCCCGACGCACTCGGTGCATTTGTCGGGATTGATCTGGTAGATCTCGGGGCCCAGGAAGATGGCCTCGTTCGGGCACTCGGGCTCGCAGACATCGCAGTTGATGCACTCGTCGGTGATCATCAGGGCCATGCTGGAATCCTCAGTTTCAGGGTTCTGGCATTATCCCGCGCCTGAATGGCCCTGTTTCTTCTCAAGCGCCTGATCACCCTGATCGCCACGTTGGCAGCCACCTCGGTCGTGGTGTTCTTCGTGCTGGAGGTGCTCCCGGGCAACGCCGCCCAGGTCCTGATGGGGCCCGACGCCTCGCCCGAGGCGGTGGCGGCCCTGACCGCCAAGCTGGGGCTCGATCAGCCTGCCCTCACCCGCTACGGCCAGTGGATCGCGGGACTGCTCACGGGCGACCTGGGCCTGAGCTACACCTACAGCACGCCGGTGGGCGAGCTGGTGCTGGAGCGCCTGACCCTGACCGTGCCCCTGGCGGTGATGGCCATGACCCTGACCCTGGTGCTGGCGCTGGCCGCCGGCGTGTATGCCGCCTCGCGTCACCACAAACTCGGGGACGTGGGGGTGATGGGCCTCACGCAGGTGGGGATCGCCATTCCCAACTTCTGGTTCGCCATCCTCCTGATCCTGCTGTTCTCGGTGCACCTCAAGTGGTTTTCCGCTGGAGGCTTTCCAGGCTGGGAAGACGGCGTCCTGCCGGCGCTGCGCGCGCTACTGCTGCCCGCGCTGTCGCTGGCCGTGGTGCAGGCCGCCATCCTGGCGCGCATCACGCGCTCCGCGGTGCTGGAGGTGCTGCGCGAGGACTTCGTGCGCACCGCACGCGCCAAGGGCGCCAGCCCGCGCCGGGTGATGTGGGGCCACGTGCTGCGCAACGCCATGATCCCGGTGGTCACGGTGATGGGGCTGCAGTTTGCCGAGCTGCTCGCCGGCACCATCGTGGTCGAGAGCGTGTTCTACCTGCCAGGCCTGGGACGGCTGATCTTCCAGTCCATCGCCAATCGTGACCTGATCGTGGTGCGCAATTGCGTGATGCTGCTGGCGGTGATGGTGGTGCTCGTGAACTTCGTGGTGGACGTGCTCTATGCGGTGATCGACCCGCGGGTGAAGGCCAGCGACATATGACAGCCGTCGTCACGCAGCACGCCCTGAGGCGCGCCCTGCGCCATCCCAGTTTCGCCATCGGGCTGGTGTTGTGCCTGATGCTGGTGCTGGCGGCCACGCTGTCGCTGGTGTGGACGCCGCACTCGCCCTACGAAATCGACATGGGTCTGCGCCTGCGCGCGCCTGACGCCCAACACTGGCTCGGCACCGACCCCTACGGGCGCGATATCGCGTCGCTGCTGCTGGTGGGGGCGCGCGCCTCGATCCTGGTGGGCGTGATCGCGGTAGGCATCGGCCTGGTGATCGGCGTCGCCCTGGGCCTGCTGGCCGCGGCACGACGCGGCTGGGTGGAAGAAGCCATCATGCGTGTGTCCGACTTCGGCTTCGCCTTTCCCGCCATCCTCTCGGCCATCATGCTCACTGCGGTCTTCGGGCCGGGCATGGTCAACGCCATCATCGCGATCGGCATCTACAACATTCCCACCTTCGCGCGTATCACCCGCGCCAGCGCCAATGCGGTGTGGGCGCGCGAGTACGTGCTGGCGGCCCGTGCCAGCGGCAAGGGCCAGCTGGCCATCACCTGGGAACACGTGCTGCCCAACATCGCCTCGGTGCTGATCGTGCAGGCCACCATCCGCTTCGCCATCGCCATCCTGGCCGAGGCCGCCCTGTCCTACCTGGGCCTGGGCACGCAGCCGCCGCAGCCCTCCTGGGGTCGCATGCTCAGTGAGGCGCAGACCCTCCTGTTCCAGGCGCCGATGCTGGCGGTGTATCCCGGCGTGGCGATCGCGCTGGCGGTACTGGGCCTGAACCTCCTGGGTGACGGGCTGCGTGACCTGTCCGATCCGAAACTCGCGCGCAAACGCTGACCCCGCCATGAACCTGCTGGACGTCCGAGACCTGCGCATCGAGCTGCAGACCCACCGCGGGCCCGCGATCGCGGTGCTCAACGTGGGCTTCTCGCTGGCGCGTGGCGACACCCTGGGTCTGGTGGGCGAATCGGGCTGCGGCAAGTCGCTCACCGCCATGGCCCTCATGGGCCTGCTGCCCGAGGGCGCGCGCGTGTCCGGCAGCATCCGCCTGGACGGCCAGGATCTGATGGGCCTGGACGAAAAAGGCTGGTCGGCGCTGCGAGGCAACCGCATCGGCATGGTGTTCCAGGAGCCGATGACGGCGCTCAACCCGGTGCACCCCGTGGCCCGTCAGGTGGCCGAGCCGCTGCGCCTGCATCGGGGCCTGTCGGCCCGGCAGGCGCGCGAGGAAGCCATCGCGCTGCTCGATCGCGTGGGTATCCCCGACGCGGCGCGGCGCGCCGACGCCTACCCGCACCAGTTCTCGGGTGGCCAGCGCCAGCGCATCACCATCGCCATGGCCCTGGCCTGCGGCCCCGACCTGTTGATCGCCGACGAACCCACCACCGCTCTGGACGTGACGGTGCAAAAGCAGATCCTGGACCTGATGCAGGACCTGGTGGCCGAGCGCGGCATGGCCATGCTCCTGATCTCGCACGATCTGGGCGTGATCGCCCGCAGCGTGGCGCGGATGATGGTGATGTATGGCGGCAGTGTGGTCGAGAGCGGCCCCACCGAGCGCGTGTTCGCGCAACGTCGCCACCCCTACACCCAGGGCCTGTTCGGCGCGCGCCCGGCGCTGCTGGCCCCGCGCGGACAGCGCCTGGCCACCATCGCCGGCACGGTGCCCGAGTTGGTGGACCTGCCCGTGGGCTGTCCCTTCTCCGGGCGCTGCGCCTACACCACGCCGGCCTGCCACCACTCGACCCCGGCGCCCACCGACCTGGGCCAGGGCCACGAGGTGCGCTGCCTGCAGCTCGATGCGATCACCGCGGCATCCACCCCCCAGGGCCATCCGACATGAGCGCGCAGACCCCGCCCCTGCTGCGTGTCGAGGACCTGTCGCGGGAGTACACCCTCCCGCGCGAACGCCTGCTGCAGCCCCCGCCCACGGTGAAGGCCCTGCAGGGCGTGAGCTTCACCCTGCAGGCCGGTCGCAGCCTGGGCATCGTGGGCGAATCGGGCTCGGGCAAGTCGACCCTGGCGCGCCTGGTCATGGCCCTGGACCGCCCCACTGCCGGCCGGGTGTGGATGCAGGGTCGCGACCTGCATGCCCTGCCCCCACAGGAGCTGCGCCAGGCCCGGCGCGATTTCCAGATGGTGTTCCAGGACCCCTACGGCTCGCTCGATCCGCGACAGACCGTGGCCCGCATCGTGGCCGAGCCCCTGCAGGCCCAGGGCGAGCACACGCGGGCGCAGCAGCGCGCACGCGCCGCCGAGGTCGTGGAATCGGTGGGTCTGCGGGCCAGCGACCTGGACAAGTACCCGCACGAGTTCTCGGGCGGCCAGCGCCAGCGCATCGCCATCGCGCGCGCGCTGGTCACGCGCCCGCGCCTGATCGTCGCCGACGAACCCGTGAGCGCCCTGGACGTTTCGGTGCAGGCCCAGGTCCTGAACCTGATGCAGGACCTTCAGGCGCAGTTTGGCGTGACGTACCTTTTGATCAGCCACGACCTGGCGGTGGTGCACCACCTGTGCGAAGAGGTGGCGGTCCTGTGGCAGGGTCGTATCGTCGAACAGGGACCGCCGCAGCAGCTGTTTCGCCACCCGCAGCATCCGTACACCCGCGCCCTGCTGGAGGCCGTCCCGGGCGCGACGCCTGCCCGCGTGGCCGGCGCGCAATGAGCACTTCCTTCCTCTTGCCGGGCCCCGGACATCTCGGGGATGATCTGGCCGTCTTCCCCTCGGAAACCTTCGGATCATGAAACGACGCCACCTGCTCACGAACGCCGCCTCGCTCGCCGCCCTGGCCCATCTCCCCGCCACCGCCCTGGCCCAGGGGCGCAAGGACAGCATGACGCTGGCCATGGCGCTGGAGCCGCCGGGCCTGGACCCCACCGCCGGCGCTGCATCGGCCATCGCCGAGATCACCCACTACAACATCTACGAGACCCTCACCAAGA
>CAZUKC010000109.1:0-6622 GCA_964620375.1 uncultured Ramlibacter sp.
CCAGAACGACCCCGAGTTCCTGGCCGAATTCAAATACGAGCTCAAACACTTCGGCGGCCGGCCCTCGCCGATCTACCACGCCGCCCGCACCAGCCGCGAGATGGGCGGCGCGCAGATCTACCTCAAGCGCGAAGACCTCAATCACACCGGCGCCCACAAGATCAACAACGTGATCGGTCAGGCCATGCTCGCCAAGCGCATGGGCAAGCCCCGCGTGATCGCCGAGACCGGCGCGGGCCAGCACGGCGTGGCCACCGCCACCATCTGCGCGCGCTATGGCCTGGAGTGCGTGGTGTACATGGGCGCCGAGGACGTGAAGCGCCAGAGCCCCAACGTCTACCGCATGAAGCTGCTGGGGGCGACCGTGGTGCCCGTCGAACTGGGCAGCCGCACGCTCAAGGACGCCCTGAACGAAGCCATGCGCGATTGGGTCACGAACGTGGAGAACACCTTCTACATCATCGGCACGGTGGCGGGGCCGCACCCCTACCCGATGATGGTGCGCGATTTCCAGAGCGTGATCGGCCAGGAGTGCCTGGTGCAGATGCCCGAGATGACCGGCCGCCAGCCGGATGCCGTCATCGCCTGCGTGGGCGGTGGCAGTAACGCCATGGGCATCTTCCACCCCTACATCCCGCACGAAGGCACGCGCCTGATCGGGGTGGAGGCGGCAGGGGAAGGCCTGGACAGCGGCAAGCACTCGGCCTCGCTGCAACGGGGCAGCCCCGGCGTGCTGCATGGCAACCGCACCTATATCCTGCAGGACGAGAACGGCCAGATCACCGAGACGCACAGCGTGAGCGCGGGCCTGGACTACCCCGGTGTCGGTCCTGAGCACGCCTGGCTCAAGGACATCGGCCGTGCCGAGTACGTGGGCGTGACCGACAGCGAGGCGCTCGACGCCTTTCATTACCTGTGTCGCACGGAAGGCATCATCCCGGCGCTCGAATCCAGCCACGCCATCGCCTACGCCATGAAGCTGGCCAAGACGATGCGCTCTGACCAAAGCATCCTGATCAACCTGTCCGGGCGAGGCGACAAGGACATCGGTACCGTGGCCGACCTCTCACAGGCCGATTTCTATTGCCGTCCGAGCTGCCGCGGGCAGAGCGTCAAGGGCGAGGTGCATGTGATGGATTTCAAGAAATGAGCCGCATCGCCGCCACCTTCGAGCGTCTCAAGCAGCAAGGCCGCAAGGCCCTGATTCCGTACATCACCGCCGGCTTCCCCCACGCTGACATCACGCCCGCGCTGATGCAGGGCATGGTGGAGGCCGGGGCCGACGTGATCGAGCTGGGGGTTCCGTTTTCCGACCCGATGGCCGACGGCCCCGTGATCCAGAAGGCGGGCGAACGGGCCCTGGCTCTGGGCGTGGGCATGACGCAGGTGCTGGCCATGGTGCGCGCCTTCCGCCAGGGCAACGCCACGACCCCCGTGGTCCTCATGGGCTATGCCAATCCGGTGGAGCGCTATGACCTCAAACACGGCAAGGGCGCGTTCATCCGCGACTGCGCGCAAGCCGGTGTCGATGGCCTGCTGATCGTGGACTACCCGCCCGAGGAGTGCGAGCAGTTCGCCACCGACCTGCGCGCGCACGGGCTGGACCTGATCTTTCTGCTGGCGCCCACGTCCACCGAAGCTCGCATGCAGCAGGTGGCCCGTGTCGCCAGCGGCTACGTCTACTATGTCTCGCTCAAGGGGGTGACCGGTGCGGGCCACCTCGACACCGGCGCGGTCGAGGCCATGCTGCCCCGTATCCGCCAGCACGTGAAGATCCCGGTGGGCGTGGGCTTCGGTATCCGCGACGCCCAGACCGCGCGCGCCATTGGCCGGGTGGCCGACGCGGTGGTGATCGGCACCCGCCTGATCCAGATCGTGGGCGAGTTGCCGCGCGAGGACGTGGTGCCCGCAGCGGCCACCTTCCTGGGCGAGATCCGGCGGGCTCTGGACGCCTAAAATCACCTCTCAAAGGAGAGTTACCCATGTCCTGGCTCGAAAAGCTCCTCCCCCCCAAGATCCAGCCCACCGACCCGACCGAGCGCCGCAGCGTGCCCGAGGGCCTGTGGGTCAAGTGCCCCAGCTGCGAATCGGTGCTTTACAACACCGACCTGGCCCAGAACCAGAACGTCTGCCCCACCTGCAGCCACCACCACCGGATCTCGGCCCGCAAGCGCCTGGACGCTTTCCTCGATGCCGAGGGTCGCTACGAGATCGGTCAGGAGGTATTGCCGGTCGACGCCCTGAAGTTCAAGGACAGCCGCAAGTACCCCGAGCGCCTGAAGGAAGCCCTGGAGAACACCGGCGAGACCGATGCCCTGGTGGTGATGGGCGGATCGGTGCACAGCATCAATCTGGTGGCGGCCGCCTTCGAGTTTGACTTCATGGGCGGCAGCATGGGCAGCGTGGTGGGCGAACGCTTCGTGCGCGGCGTGCAGGCCGCCATCGACCAGAAGGTGCCCTTCGTCTGCTTCACCGCCACTGGCGGCGCCCGTATGCAGGAAGGCCTGCTGTCGCTGATGCAGATGGCCAAGACCAACGCCGCCCTGACCCGCCTGGCGAACAAGGGTCTGCCCTACGTGAGCGTGCTCACCGACCCGACCATGGGCGGCGTGAGCGCGGGCTTTGCGTTCATGGGCGACATCGTGATTGCCGAACCCAAGGCCCTGATCGGTTTTGCCGGCCCCCGTGTGATCGAGTCCACCGTGCGCGTGAAGCTGCCCGAGGGCTTTCAGCGTGCCGAGTTCCTGCAGGAAAAGGGCGCGGTCGATTTCATCTGCGACCGCCGCGAACTGCGCAAGACCGTGGCCAATGCCCTGGCCATGCTGCAACGCCAGCCGGGCGACGCGGTCGCCTGATCAGCGCAAGACGCTGACCTGCACCGCGGCGAGCACGATCCCCGCCACCTGCAGCACCAGCAGCAGGGCCAGCGGCGAGAGGTCCACGCCACCCACCATCGGCAGCACGCGCCGGAAGGGCCGTAGCAGCGGCGCGGACAGACGGTCCAGGATGTCGGCCGTGATCGAGCTGCGCCCCTGACTGGCCTGCACCCAGGACAGGACGGCCGAGACGATCACCAGCACCGTCAGCGCCGAGATCGCCAGCCGTACCACCCCGAACAGCGCCAGCAGCGGCAGCACTGCGGCTGACCCGACCGCCCCCGCCAGCAGCCACAGCAGCACGACCTGCAGCAGCTCCAGCAGCCAGGCGCCCACCACGCTGGCGGTGTCCCAGCGCCCCAGGGACGGCAGGACACGGCGCAGGGGCAGCACCAGCCAGTCGGTCACCGCGAAGACGAAGCGGCCGAGCGGGTTGCCAAAAGGCACACGCTGGTGTTGCATGTAAAGACGCAGCAGGCAGGCGCCCCCGATCAGACCGATGACGACGTCCAGCAGCAGGGAAACGATCTGGTAGAGCATGTACAGGGGCGGGCGGCGCTCATGGGATGATAGCGGCCTGATCCGGTGCCCACTGTGAACACTGCCTTGACCCTGCAATCCCTCCCCCTGTTCCCGCTGGGCACGGTGCTGTTTCCGGGTGGCCTGCTGCCGCTGCGGATCTTCGAGGTGCGCTATCTGGACATGATCCGTCGCTGCCAGAAGGCGGGCGCGCCCTTCGGCGTGGTCTGCCTGACGCAGGGCCAGGAGGTGCGTCAGGCCGGGGCCGCGCAGGAGGGCTTCGCCGCCGTCGGCACCCTGGCCACGCTGGCCGAGGTGCAGGCGCCCCAGCCGGGGCTGCTGATGGTGCGTACGCATGGCACCCAGCGCTTTCGGATCCAGTCCAGCGAGCAGCTCAAGCACGGCCTTTGGGTGGCCGACGTGACCCAGATCCCGGACGACCTGGCGGTCCCGGTGCCCGAGGACCTGCAGGCTACGGCCGAGGCGCTGGGGCGCCTGCTGGAAACCCTGCAGGGTCAGGCGCAGGAGGCCGGTGGCGAGGTGCCGGTGCGGGAGCCCTGGCAGCTGGGCGACTGCGGCTGGGTGGCCAACCGCTGGTGCGAGATGCTGCCGCTGCCGACGACGGTCAAGCAGCGCCTGATGGAGCTGGACAACCCGCTGCTGCGGCTGGAGCTGGTGGGCGACCTGCTGGCGCGTAACGGCATCACGGGCGAGTGAGCCGGAGGGTCGGCCTGCGGACCGATCTCCGGGTGACTTACCGCGGCGGCTGGTACTCCGGCACGTAGCCTCGTAGCCAAGCGCGCAGGGCCTCTTGCGCCGGCGCCGGACCGGCCGCCTCAACCCACCGCACCACCGCCTCCACGTCCATCTGCAGCTGTCCCGAGGCCCGGGCCACCCGCAGCTTGGGATGGGGCGTGGGCAGGGTGGTCTCGTCGTCGGCCAGCAGCTCCTCGTACAGCTTCTCGCCCGGCCGCAGGCCGGTGTAGGTGATGGGGATCTCCTGTTCGGTGCGTCCGGACAGGCGTATCAGCAGGCGCGCCAGTTCGGCGATCTTCACCGGCTCGCCCATGTCCAGCACGAAGATCTGGCCCGAGCGTCCCATGAGGCCGGCCTGCAACACCAGCTGCGCCGCCTCGGGGATGGTCATGAAATAGCGCACGATCTCCGGGTGGGTGACGGTGACCGGCCCCCCCCGGGCGATCTGCGCGGTGAACAGGGGCACGACCGAGCCGCTGGACCCCAGCACATTGCCGAAACGCACCGACACATACTCGGTGCCCGGACAGGTCGCGGCCACGCCCTGCACCACGAGTTCGGCCAGACGCTTGCTCGCGCCCATGATGTTGGTCGGGTTCACCGCCTTGTCGGTGGACACCATCACAAAGCGGCGCACGCCGTGGGTACCGGCGACGCGGGCGGCGTTGAGTGTGCCCAGCACGTTGGTGCGCACCGCCTCAATCTCATTGAGCTGCTCCATCAGCGGCACATGCTTGTAGGCGGCGGCGTGGAACATGACCGACGGCCGCTCGGTGGCGACGATCGCGCCCAGGCGGTCGGCCTCGCGCACGTTGGCGGTGTAGTAGACCCCGCGCATCTGCGGGTGGGCCTCGCGCAGCTCCTGCTCCAACTGGTAGATCGCGTATTCGGAAACGTCCACACACACCAGGCGCGCTGCGCCCAGGCGGGCGATCTGGCGGCATAGCTCGGAGCCGATCGAGCCACCCGCACCGGTGACCAGCACCGTCTGGCCAGAGATCATGGCCGACAGACCCGCCACGTCCAGTTGTACCGGCGCGCGCCCGAGCAGGTCCTCCAGCTCGATGCGGCGCGGGGCGGTGCCGTCCCCCTGTCCCTGGATCCACTGGTCGGGGCGCGGCAGCGTGAGCAGGGTCAGTCGCGCTACGTTCACGTTCAGGAGCGCGTCGCGGCGCGCGGGTGAACCAGGCGCGCTGGCGACCAGCACGGTCTGTACGTCTTCGTCTTGGCAGATCTCGGCGATCTCCTCCAGGGTACCCAGCACGTGCAGATCCTGCAGGGTGCGTCCGACCTCGGCGCGATCCGGGGAGACGATGCCCACCGGCAGCCACTGGGCGGCTCCCTTGAGCACTCGCAGGGCCTCGGCCGCTTCCTGCAGTGAGCCCACCACGAGGATGCGGCGCCCGCCCGGCGCGGCGTTCTGGCGTTCGTGCACGCTGCGTTGGAAGGCGCGCGCGGCGGCCATCAGGGCCAGGGCGATCAGCGGGTGCAGCAGCAGTACCGAGCGCGGAAACTGCGGCACGCGCAGCATCAGGATCACGGCAGCCGTCAGCACGCCGGCCACCGCCACCCCGCGTGCGAGCTGGCGCAGCTCGTGCAGGCCGGTGAAGCGCCAGACCTGCCGCGGCACGCGCAAGAAGGCCAGCGTCGCGCCGTACAAGGCCAGCGGCAGCGGCAAGGTGGTCCACGCCATCTGCGCGAACTCGGCGGGCACATCCAGGTTGAACCGCAGCCAGAAGGCGATCGCCCAGGCGATGGCCGCCAAGAGCAGGTCGGCCACGAGGACCGCCAGGGTGTGCTTACGAAACAGCATGCTCGGTGGAGGACTGCGCCAGCAGGCGCCGCAGGTGCGCGATCACGCGGTCGATCTCGGCGTCGCTGAGGTTGGAGCCCGAGGGCAGGCAGATGCCGCGCTCAAAGAGGCGCGCGGACACGTCCTCGCCCTGGGCGTGCGCAAAGTACGGCGCATCGTGGAACAGGGGCTGCAGATGCATCGGCTTCCAGACCGGTCGGGCCTCGATCGCGTGGCGCTCCAGCGCGCGCAGCAGGCGGTCGCGGCGGGCAAGGCCGTCGGGACCTTCCAGCGTGAAGCAGGTGAGCCAGCGGGTGGAGTGGTAGCCGGCCGGTTCGGGCATCCACTGCACCTCGGGCCGGTCGGCCAGGGCCTCGCGGTAGATGTCGTAGACGCGCCGGCGCTGCGCGACGCGCTGCGCCAGCACCTTGAGCTGGCCTCGGCCGATGCCGGCGAGCACGTTGCTCATACGGTAGTTGAAACCCGTCTCCACATGCTCGTAGTGCGGCGCGGGCTCGCGGGCCTGGGTGGCGAGCTTGCGCGCGCGGACCATGAGGGCCGCGTCGTCCGAAACCAGCATGCCGCCACCCGAGGTGGTGATGATCTTGTTGCCGTTGAACGAGAAGATGCCCACGCGGCCGAAGGAACCGCTGGGGCGGCCCTTGTAGGAGGCGCCCAG
>CAZUKC010000110.1:0-6436 GCA_964620375.1 uncultured Ramlibacter sp.
GCTTGGTGACCGGGCGCTTGTTGTTGGTGAAGGCGCGCCAGCCGTTTTCCCAGTAGGCCAGGCCCTTCAGGCCGTGCGGGGACAGTTCATTGAGCACGCCGGTACCGACCGCGCCATCGAGCACGTTGTAGGCGTGCTGCGCGCTGCGAAACACGAAGGGCAGCTCCATGGCGGCCGTGTTGGGCACGATGCCGTTGAAGTTCGAGGCACCGCTGGAGACGATGTCGATGGTGCCGCCGCGGGTGCCGTTGATCATGGCGGCATCGTTGCCCAGTTGGTTGGCCGGGAAGACGGTGATCTCCACATCGCCGTTGGTCCGCTGCTTGACCAGCTCGGCCAGCTTCATGGCGGCGGCGTGCTGGCCGTCGGTGGTGTTCACCGCATGACCCATCTTCAGGTTGAACTTGGCCGCGAAAGCGGTGGACCCCAAGGCTGCCAGCAGGCAGGCGGTCAGGACGCGAGAAAATTTCATGCTGTTGTCTCCTGTTGAAAAAGTGATGAGGGGGGTGGGGAAATTAGTCGGTCGACGGCACCGTCGCCTCCAGGGCCAGACCCAGGGCTTGGAGCGTGCGTGTGACCAGCGCGCTCACGGACAGGTCGATCGGCAGGTGCAGGACATCGCGCTCCTGCGGCCCCGGCACCTGCAGGGTCTGCAGCTGGCTCTCCAGAAGCCCAGGCTGCATGTAGTGACCGACCCGGCCGGCCATGCGCTGGCGAATGGTCTCCGGGTCTCCATGAAGAAACACGAACACCACGCCGCTCGCCTGTGCGCGGATGCGGTCGCGATAGTCGCGCTTGAGCGCGGAGCAGGCCACGATGCGGCCCCGGGGGGCGTCTGCCTGCGGTGCGGCCAGGTACTCGCCGATACGGTCTAGCCAGGGCCAGCGGTCTTCGTCCTGCAGCGCGATGCCGCTGGACATCTTGCGGATGCTTTCGGGTAGGTGCAGATCGTCGCCGTCGACCCTGTCCAGGCCCAGACGCGCGGACAGCGCCTGCGACAGGGTGGTCTTGCCGCACCCGGACACACCCATCACCACGATGCGCAGGGGATGGGCGTGACCTTGCAGCGTCATGCTTTGCTCAACGCGCGGCGCACTCTGGGACCGGCGTGCGCAAGGGGGCACCGGTGACACCCGCATGCAGGTTGGCATAGGCCAGATCGGCCATGGCCTGGCGTGTCTCGTGGGTGGCGCTGGCCATGTGGGGCGTGAGCACCACGTTGGGCATCGTCCACAGGGCCTGCGGCACATGGGGTTCGTCGGCGTAGACGTCCAGCGCGGCGCCGGCGATGACGCCGGACTTGAGGGCGTCGATCAGGGCCGCCTCGTCCACCACACTGCCCCGCGCGACGTTGACCAGGTAGCCACGCGGGCCCAGGGCCTGCAGCACCTGGGCGTCGATCAGGTGGCGGGTGCCGGCACCGCCCGGAGTGATCACCACCAGAAAGTCGACCTGCGCCGCCAGCGCCCGCGCGCTGGGGTAATAGGTGTAACCCGACGCGGGCTTTTCGGTGCGTGCGGTGTAGGCGATGGACATGCCGAAACCCTGGGCGCGCCGCGCGATGGCGCTGCCGATACGGCCCAGACCCACGATGCCCAGGCGCGCGCCCGAGACCTTGCGGGCCAGGGCGATCGGGCCCTGCGGCCAGCGGCCCTGGCGCACGAACTGGTCGGCTTGCGGGATGGTGCGACCGATGGACAGCACCAGGCCCATGGCCAGGTCGGCGACATCGTCGGTCAGGACGTCGGGAGTGTGGGTGACCGGAATGCCATGGCGAATCGCCGCGGGCACGTCGACGCCGTCGTAACCGACGCCGAACACGGAGACCACCTTGGCCTGGGGCAGGCGCGCCAGCAGATCGCCGGGCACCTGCGACTCGCCGGTGGCGGCGACGGCGACGATGCGCGGCGCAAGCTGCGCGAAGGCGGCGGGGTCGGTCACATGGGTGCGGTCATGCACGGTGTAGGACGCCTCCAGCGCTTTCTGGAAGTAGGGATGGAGCTTGGCGGCGGCCAGGACATCAGGCTTGGACAAGGACGGGTTCCTTCGGGCAATCCGGGGCCGGTGGGCCTTGGGCAATATTTCTGGAAAGCGCTTTCCGCAAAGAGAAAGTGGAAGGCGGCCAGGAGGGATGATTTTCCCTGTTGACCGTTGGTCGGCTTTCTCTCAGGATCGCGCCCTGGACAGCGCTATCCTAGAAGAGCGCTAGGCCGTTCCAGTCCGTAGAAACCCTCACGCCAGCATGCCTTTTTCCGCCCGCCGCCAACGATCCACGGGCCGCGTCACCTTGGCCGATGTGGCGCGCGCCGCAGGCGTGAGCCCCAGCACCGCCTCTCGGGCGCTGCGAGGGGCGCGGGCGGTCGACCCGGACCTGGTGGCTCGCGTGCGGACCACCTCGGACAAACTGGGCTACGTGCCGGACCCCGCCGCCCGGGCGCTGGCCTCGCAACGCAGCGACCACATCGCGCTGCTGATCCCGCTGCTGTCCAACGCCCTGTTCGTGGACCTGCTGGAGGCGGCGCAAGCCACGTTGCGACAGGCCGGCTTCCAGACGCTGATAGGCATCACCCATTACGACAGCCGCGAAGAGGAACAACTGCTGCAGGAGCAGCTGCTGCATCGCCCCGCGGGGCTGCTGGTCACCGGCCTGGACCACAGCGCCGCCACGCGCCAGCTGATCGCCCGCAGCGGCGTGCCCTGCGTGCACCTGATGGACCTGCCAGGTCAGACCCAGTCCGCCCCGTATTGCGTGGGTTTTCGTCAGGTCGAGGCCGGCGCTGCTCTGACCCGGCGGCTGCTGCAAAAAGGCTACCGGCGCATCGCCTTCGCCGCCGCGCAGCTGGATCCGCGCGTGATCCAGCGCCTGCAAGGCTGGCGCATGGCTTTGCAGGAAGCCGGCCTGCATGCGCCCACGCTGGAGTGGCTCAACCCGGCGTCGTCGTCGCTGGCGCTGGGGGCGGTGATGTTCGAGCAGATCGTGCAGCAGACGCCCGCCATCGACGCCATCTTCTTTTGCAACGACGACCTGGCCCAGGGCGCCTTGCTGGCGGCCGCACGCCGAGGCGTCCGCGTGCCCGAGCAGGTCGCGATCGTCGGTTTCAACGACCTCACCGGCAGCGACCAGATGACGCCGCCGCTGACCACGGTGCGTACGCCACGCGCGCAGATCGGCGAGGCCGCGGCGCAGATGCTGCTGACGCTGATACGCGGCGAGGCGGTACCGCAGCCGCTGCTGGACCTGGGCTTCGAGATCGTCGAACGGGCCAGCGCCTAGGGCACGCGCCTACTTGCGCGCGACCGGCTCCACCTTCAGAGCCCCGGCCTGGATCGACAGGCGCAGCACATCCTGCGTGTCCACCGCGTCCAGCCAGAGAGTGTCCGTGCGCGGGTTCAGGGGTCGGGTGCCGACATGCACATGACGACGGTCCTCGGGGCTGAACGTCATGACGTGCAGATCGCCGGTAAAACCGTCCACCACCACCGCGCCAAACTCGTAGGGGCAATTGCTTTTCATGCAGGCGTTCATCACCAGATAGCGCCCCTCCACGAGCGTCGAGGCTCCGGGCCCGCTCATGGCAGCACGAAACGCACGGAACTGCTCGGGCCTGACCTTCTTGACAATCGGGGCCCGTGCCTTTTGGTCGGCCAGGAGGGCCTCAGGATGCTCGCCCAGGAAGGCGCGCCAGGCGGGGCGGAACCGGGCGTCGAGGTATTCGCCGCTGGCCGCGTCCCACTGGCGGGTGGAGGGCAGCAGGTCGCCCAGCGCGTTGCGCTCGCCGCTGTAGAACGGCGAGAGGGTGCTGCGGGCCAGGTCGTCGCCCTTGAAGCTGAACGAGAACACCATGGGCTTGCCCCGGGGGCCGTAAAAGCCGGTCCCCACGCGAACGGCGCGTACCGCCCCCTGGGCCAGGTACAGCACGTGGTAGTCGTTGTAGTTGTGGCAGGCCGTCCCGCCGCAGTTCGTGACGGCGATGGCGACCTTGGCCTGGGTCGCGGAGGGATAGGCGGCAACCACGTACACATGGCTGTCGCAGGCGGAGGTGACTCCGATCAACTCGCCGGTACGACCGCGTCGCAACTCCAACCGCGAGATGTCGCACAGGCCCTTGAGGGCGTACCCGGCCAGTTCGCCCTGCGCGACCTGGGCCAGGTCGCCATTGGCAAAGCGGACCGCGTCCAGGTAACGGTCCTGGGTGTTGTCGCTCCAGATGTAGTCCGGTCGTGGCGCTCGCGGGGCCTCTTGGGCGTGCGCCGGGCTCGTGATGCAGGCAATCAGCGTGGCCGCCAGGCCGAGGATCATCACGAAAAGAGAGGGACTGGACGGCTTCATGGGCGATCTGCCGGTCTCGGTTTCAACCGCGTCTCTCACCGGTCCCGTTCACCACCGGGCACCGGGGTCTTACCGCTTTGCGCAAAATCGAGCGAAGCGCCTGCGCTGGCCTGAGACGGCTTCTCAGGAAAGCACATCTTCTCGCCGTCCCACTTCTGCCCGCACCAGCAATACCCTTCTTCGTTGATGATGCAAGTGCCTGTTCCGCAGCAACGAGGGTCGTCGTTCATGGCCATGTCTCCTGTCGAGAAGAGAGACGATACCGCCGTCGGCATCGAGATGCACCCTGTGGGGATACTGCCCGCCGGGCCCGCGCGGGGCCGGGTATGAAACGCCACGTCGCCCTGATCGTTCTGGCCCTGACCGCGGCGGTCGTCATCGACCTGCATGTCGACTGGCGCCGCGCCGACAACGGTGTGCTGCTGCGGGTGGGCGAACAGGACATCGATGCCTGGGGCCATGCGCGCGACGCCTGGATCCGCCTGACGCGCCGCTGCAAGTCGGTGCAGGCGCTGCAGACCGACGACCCGGCCTGGGCGGCGGTGCAGTCGGCGGTGCGCGCCTACAGCCCGCCGGATTCGCAGACAGCGCGGGTGGTGGCCCTGTCACGTGAGGGTGAGTGGCTGCTGGCCCAGGTCGTGTCCGACACGCTGATGCCTGCGGTGGTCACGCTGCGGTCGCAGGGCCAGACGACCGACCTTGTGCCCCGCGGCGTCTGGAGCGGCAACACCGCGCCTTGGATCGCAGCCCCCTGGGTGCGCGACTACCTGCGGCGGCAGGTACCGCAGCTGCCGCCGGCCCTGACCGATTGCCTGGAGATCGCGCCCGACTCGCCGCTGCAGCGGCTCCAACCCCCTCGTACGAAGGAAAGCCCGTGACCATCCGCCACCTCGTGATCGTGCTGGGTGACCAGCTGGACCTGCAGGCCAGCGCCTTCGACGGCTTCGACCCCGCGCAGGACCGGGTGTGGATGGCGGAGGTCGCCCAGGAGTCCACCCACGTGCCTTCCTCCAAGCCGCGGATCGCTCTGTTTCTCAGTGCCATGCGGCATTTCGCGCAGGCCCTGCGCGATCAGCACGGCGAGGTTCTGGACTACACCCGCCTGGACGATGCGGGCAACGCCGGCACCCTGGCGGGCGAACTGCGCCGGGCGATCGCGCGCCTGCAGCCCCAGGGGCTGGTGATGACCGCGCCGGGCGACTGGCGAGTGCTGCAGGCGCTGCGCGAGGTGGCCGCAACGAGCGAACTGGCGCTGGAGATCCGTGAGGACCGCCATTTCTTCAGCACGGTGCGCGACTTCGCCGAGCATGCAAAAGGCCGCAAGCAGCTGCGGCTGGAATACTGGTACCGCGCCCTGCGCCAGAAGCATGGCGTCCTGATGGACGGGGATGCGCCCGCGGGCGGCCAATGGAACTTCGATGCCGACAACCGCGAGGCCTTCGGCAAGGAGGGCCCGGTGGGACTGCGCCCGCCGCAACGCTTCGCGCCCGACGCGATCACGCGCGAGGTGCTGGCGCTGGTGCAGACGCGCTTTGCGGACCATCCGGGTCACCTGGAGAGTTTCGGCTGGCCGGTCACGCGGGCGCAGGCCCTGCAGGCGCTGCAGGACTTCATCACGCATCGCCTGCCGCTGTTTGGCCGCTATGAGGACGCGCTATGGGCGGGCGAGCCCTGGCTGTATCACTCGCAGCTGTCGGCAGCCCTGAACCTGAAGCTGCTGCACCCGCGCGAGACGGTGCAGGCGGCTGAGGCCGCCTGGCGCGCAGGGCAGGCGCCGATCGAGGCGGTGGAAGGCTTCATCCGCCAGATCCTGGGCTGGCGCGAATACGTGCGCGGCATCTACTGGACGCAGATGCCGTCCTACCTGGAGCGCAACGCGCTGGACGCGCGCGAGCCCCTGCCTGCGTTCTTCTGGACCGGCGAGACCGACATGGCCTGCCTGCGTGACGCGCTGACGCAGACGCTCACGCACGGCTACGCGCACCATATCCAGCGCCTGATGGTCACCGGCCTGTACCTGCTGCTGCTCGGGGTGCGGCCGCAGGAGGCGCACCAGTGGTACCTGAGCGTGTATGTCGATGCGGTGGAGTGGGTGGAACTGCCCAA
>CAZUKC010000111.1:0-6403 GCA_964620375.1 uncultured Ramlibacter sp.
TGGTCTGGTCGGCGGTGACGATGCGCGGGCTGGACACCAGCTTGCCCTTGCCGTCCGCCTCCAGCGCGGTGAGCTCCAGGTCGAGGAAGCGGTTGGCCGAGGCGCTGAACAGCGAGATCGCGAACGATGCCGGACTGAAGCCGGCCAGCCCGATGGCCGGCAGGTTGACGAAGCGGGTGTCGGCACCGCCGCCGACCGGGGAGGTCTCGCCGGTGGTGCCGGTGACCGCGTTGTACGAGCCGCCCAGGGCGACCCGGTTGCCCCCGCCCAAGGAGACTCCCGGCGCCCCCGTCGCACGCACGCCGCGCAGGTCCTGTCCGCCCAGGCGCACACCCAGCGACTTGCCGAAGGTGTCGGACGCTTCGACGATGCGCGCCTCGATCAGGACCTGGCGGACCGGGATGTCCAGCTTGGCCAGGAGCGACTGCACTGCCTCCAGGCGTACGCCGATGTCGGTGACGAACAGCTGGTTGGTGCGGGGTTCGGCGATGACACTGCCCCGGCTGCTGAGGATGCGGTTGGCCGCCGGACCTGCGGTGAGCTGGGCCGCGATGTCGGCCGCCTTGGTGTAGTTGAGCTGGAAGGCCTGGGTGCGCAAGGGCTCCAGACCCTGCAACGCGACACGTGCCTCCAGCTCGAGTTTCTCCTTGGCAGAGATCTCTTCGCGCGGCGCAATCCACAGCACATTGCCGGACCGGCGCATGCCCAGGCCCTTGGCCTGCAGGATGATGTCCAGGGCCTGGTCCCAGGGCACGTCGCGCAGGCGCAGCGTCAGAGAGCCCGTGACCGACTCGGAGGTGACGACGTTGAAGTTGGTGAAGTCGGCGATCACCTGCAGCAGCGCACGCACCTCGATGTTCTGGAAATTGAGCGAGAGCTTCTCGCCGGTGTAGGTCGGCACCGAGGAACCGCCGCCTGGGCGCTGGGGGCGGACCTCGACGACCAACTGGGTGTCGCTCTGGTAGGCGCTGTGTTCCCAGGCGCCACGCGGCTCGATCACCAGCCGCACCCGGTCGCCCGCCTGCTGCGCCGTGACAGCCTGCACCGGCGTGGCGAAGTCGGCCACATCCAGGCGCCGTCGCAGGCCCTCGGGCAGACGGGAGTTGAGAAGCTCGACCACCAGGTTCTGGCCCTGTTGGCGGATGTCCACGCCGATCTGGCTGCTGGCCAGGTCGACCAGGAGCCGGCCGGCGCCGTCGGTACCGCGCCGAAAGTCCAGGTCCTTGATCGGCAGGGCCTCGCGGTTGCGGGGTTCGGCGAACAGCGCCGCCTGCACGCGTGGCGAGGGCGCAGCGACCGCGGCCCGATCGAGCACCACCAGGAGGGAACGACCCTGCAGCCGCAGGGCATGTGGCACGGCGGCCTTGAGGTTGATGACCAGGCGTGCGCGCTCGTCGGTCTGCACCACCTGCACCGAGCGCACACTGCCCTGCTGGAGATCGACACTCTGGCGACCCAGCCCGTTGACCGCGCCGGGCACGTCGATCACGACGCGGGCGGGCGACTGGATCGCGAAGGCCGCAGGCAGCGTGTCCAGCGGACGGCTGAAGTCGATACGCAGCACCTGCGAGCCCTCGTGCACGGAGGTGTCCACCGATTCGACGGTCAGGGCAGATGCCTGCGCGGGCGGCGCAGGCGTCTGCGCGTGCAGACCCAGGGACCCGCCGGCCAGGGCCAGCCCGAGGGCCAGGGAGCGCAGGCGGCGCCAGAGCCGGTACAGCCGGTGCAGCGAAAACAAGAGAGGGTTGATCACCGAGGTCTTTCCTGTAACTGAAGCGACGCAGCGCGTTCCGTCCAGAGCCCTGAGGCGTCTTGCACGATCTCGCGCAGCACCACCTCCTGCTCGGTGATGCGTACGACCTTGCCGTAGTGCTGCCCCAGGTAAGCACCGACACGCACGGGGTAGACGCGCTGGTCGATGCGCACCAGAGCCACCGGCTGCCCCTGCCGTACGAGGCTGCCCACCAGCGTCATGGCGTCGAGCGGAAAAGCCTCCAGGGGCTGCCGCGGTCGCGCCTGCTCGGGCCGCACCAGGACCGCGTTGAGGTCCTGCGCCGCATCACGTCGCAGGGCCTGGGCGAGCCTCTGGGTGCTGAAGGGATCGGTGCCTGCGTCCTGGGGGTAGGGTTCAGGCGTGAAGACCTGGGACGGTGCGACGCTGGGCGCTTCCACCCGCGCCTGGGCGCGCTGCTGGGTGATCCAGTCCTCGACGGGATCGGGATCCGGGGCGCCGCAGCCGGCGGCCAACAGGCAGCCCAGCAGCGCCGCCGCCGCAGGAAGTCGGCCGCACACGCGTGCAGCGCGGGCACAGCGGCTCATCGCGTCGCCCCCGAGGCCGGCGCGGCGGCGGGCCGGGCGGCCTTGGCCGCCTCGTCGGGTTCGAGGTAACGGAAGGTCTTGAGGGTCGCTTCCATGACCAGCGGACCGTCACGCCCGGATGGCCCGGCAGGTGAGCCCGGCGCAATGGCAAGGTGAGTCAGCGTGACGATGCGCGGCAGCGCCGCCACGTCGGCCGCGAAAGCGCCGATCGCATGGTAGGACCCGGTGACCTTCAGGGCGATCGGCAGTTCGGCGTGGTAGGTGCGCATCGTGACCTGGCCCGGTCGGAACAGGTCGAAATGCAAGCCGCGCCCGAGGCCGGCCTGGTTGATGTCTGACAGCAGGCCGTCCATCTCGGCTCGGCCCGGCAGCTGCCGCTCCAGGAGGGCGACCTGTTGGCGCACCTGCTCGCGCTGGCGACGCAGCGCCTCCAGGTTCAGGGTCTGGGGCAGCTTGCGGCTGAAGTCGGATTTCAGGCGCGCCTCTTCCTGCCTGGCGTCCTCGAGTTCGCGGGTGGCGTCACCTATCCAGGCGAACCACAGGGCGGCGACCAC
This sequence comes from uncultured Ramlibacter sp., assembly GCA_964620375.1. Classification (GTDB taxonomy): domain Bacteria; phylum Pseudomonadota; class Gammaproteobacteria; order Burkholderiales; family Burkholderiaceae_C; genus Ramlibacter. The sequence goes on from CAZUKC010000111.1 coordinate 2,874, forward strand.
AGCGGCCGCCAGTCCGAAGAACAGCAGCCGACGCGGACCGTCCGGCCAGGCGCAGGGGTCGCGCAGGTCAAGGCCGCGGAACGGCTCCGTCATCGACAGCCACCAGGACTGCGCGCGCCAGGGGACGGTGAGCTCATTCATGTGCAGGCTCAGCGACGGTCAGGGGCCGGGGCCGAAGCGGCCGGCGTGGCCTCGGCCGCGCGACGCAGGCGCGCCCGCAGCTGGAAGTTGGCCACGCGGCGCTGCTCGCGGGGGCCGAGGGTGACCGGGGCCGCGACGATCTCGACCAGCTCGGGGAGCGTCAGCCAAGCGCTATGGTGAGCGAGATGACGCAGCAACTCGGACACGCGCTCATTGGATTGCGCCACGCCCTGCAGGGTCAGGGCGTCACCGTCCTGCCGCAGGCTGGTGAGGTACACCCCGTCAGGCAGGTGCGCGGCCAGCTCCTGCAGCAGGTGCACCGGCAGGTTGCGGTCGGCCTGCAGTTGCTCCACGGCCCGCTGGCGGGCCCGCAGCGTGGCGATCTGCTGGCGCAGGTCGGCGATGTCCCGGATCTGCGCGTCCAGGCGCTGGACCTCGGCGCGCAGCAGGTCGTTGCGCGCGCGCTGGCTGGCGATGCCGGCAATCTGCAGGAGGTGGATGCCCCCCGCCACCGCGGCGCGAGCGGGGAGGGACAGGAGCAGGGAGCGCATGAAGCGCGTGCGCCGGAGCCGGCGCGCCGCTTCGCGGTGGGGTAGCAGGTTGATCAGGATCACTGCAGGAACCTCCTGAGGGCTAGGCCGCAGGCGGTGAGGTAGGACGGCGCCTGGACCCGCAGGCTGTCGGCCCCGGCCGCCGACCCGACCCGCATGCCGTCGAAAGGGTCGACCGGTCGGCAGGCGAAGGAGGTGAGGCGCGAGACCGCCTCGACCAGTCCCGGCAGCCCGGCGCTGCCGCCGGCCAGCATGACGCAGTCGACACGGTGGTAGGGCGTGCTGGTGAAGAAGAACTGCAGGGCTCGGGCGATGTCCTGGGCCATGTCGCGGACGAAGGGCCGCAGCACGGCGGCGGCATAGTCGGGTGGCAGGTCGCCGCGCCGCTTGCGCTGCTCGGCTTCCTCGGAGGTCCAGCCATACACCCGCGCGATCTGGCGGGTGAGCTCGGCGCCGCCAAAGGCCTGGTCACGGTCGTAGAGGACGTCATCGCCACGCAGCACCTGCATGCCGGTGGAGTGCGCCCCAACCTCGAACAGGGCCACCATCGGCGGGCCGGCGTCGGCGCCTGCGGCCGGCGGGGTGGCCAGCAGCCGGGAGGCCGCCCGCCGCACGGCGAAGGACTCGATGTCCAGGATCACGGGTTTGAGGCCCGCCGCCTCGGCCAGGCCCTGGCGGTCCTGAACACGCTCCCTGCGGGACGCAGCGATCAGAACGTCCAGGCCGTCGGGTGAGCCCTCGCTGGGGCCGATCACGCAAAAGTCGAGGCTGACCTCGTCCAGGGCAAAGGGGATGTACTGACTGGCCTCGGCCTCGACCTGCGCCTGAAGCTCGGATTCGGACAGGCCTGTGGCCACGGTGACCTTCTTGGTGATCACGGCAGAGGACGGTAAGGCCAGGGCCGCGTCGCGGGTGCGGCTGCCGCTTCGTCGCGTGGCCCGGCGCAGGGCGTCGGCCACGGCGTCGAACTGTTCGACGCTGCCGTCGAGGATGCAGCCAGCCGGCAGGGGCTCGAGAGCCCAGCGCTCCAGGACCAGTCCCCCGTCTCGCTGGCGGCCGAGTTCGACCAGTTTGACGCTGGACGCACTGATGTCCACGCCCAACAGGGGAGCAGGCAGGCGTTTGAACAGTGAGCCGATCAACGTCACTTCGCGGGGGAGGGCCGTGCGCGGCGACCCAAAATGAATCCTTATCGACTAAGCAGAATAGCCAGGGGGGGCGCGTTTGGCGAACGGGTTGTCAGCCAAAGCAGCGCCTGACGTGCAAAAGCACGGTGTCGGCGCTCCGGCCCACCCCAAAGCCAGAACAACGGCAGCCGGATGGCCTGGCCCGGGATAATCCGGGTTCGCCCTCGCCTTTCGCCTATGCCCACCGACACACCCGAACCCCCCGAAAAAACGCCGGCCGCTTCGGCCCCGCCCCTGAGCGTGCGCCAGCGGGTGGTACGCGGGCTGCTGTGGGTCTTGGGCGGCGCCGCAGCCGCGGCAGTCAGCCTGATGATCGTGGTGGCAGTGGCCCTGTCGGTGGCCTACCCCAACCTGCCGGACATCTCCGACTTGTCTTCGTACCGGCCCAAGCTGCCGCTGCGGGTGTTCTCGGCCGAGGGCGTCTTGATCGGCGAGTTCGGCGAAGAGCGGCGCAATCTCACACCCATCGCGGAGATCCCGAAGGTGATGAAGGACGCGGTGCTGGCCATCGAAGACGCGCGCTTCTACGAGCACAGCGGGGTCGACTACCGGGGCCTGCTGCGCGCCGCCATCGCCAACCTCGGACGCGCCAAGAGCCAGGGCGCCTCCACCATCACCATGCAGGTGGCGCGTAACGTCTACCTCACCACGGAGAAGACCTTCACCCGCAAGCTCTACGAGGTGCTGCTGACCTTCAAGCTCGAGCACATGCTCACGAAGGACCAGATCCTCGAGATCTACATGAACCAGATCTTTCTGGGCAACCGGGCCTACGGCTTCGCGGCGGCCTCGGAGACCTATTTCGGCAAGCCCATGAAGGACCTGACGATCGCCGAGGCGGCCATGCTGGCCGGCCTGCCCAAGGCGCCCTCGGCCTTCAATCCGATCAGCAACCCCAAGCGGGCCCGGTCACGGCAGCTCTACATCATCGAGCGGATGGAGGAGAACGGCTTCATCACCCCGACGCAGGCGGCCCAGGCCAAGCGCGAGGAGCTGAAGATCCGCACCGCCGCTGATCCGCTGCGCACGCACGCGGAGTACGTGGCCGAGACGGTACGCCAGCTGGTGTACGCCCAGTACGGCGACGAGACCTACACCCGCGGCCTGAACGTCTACACCACGATCCGGGCCGACCAGCAGGAAGCCGCCTACAAGGCGCTGCGCAAGGGCATCATGGACTACGAGCGCCGGCAGATCTACCGCGGCCCCGAGCAGTTCATCGACCTGCCCCTGAACATCGGCTCGAAGGAACTCGACGAGGCGGTGGACGACGCCCTCTCCGATCGCCCCGACAACGGCGACGTGATGTCAGCGGTGGTGCTCGAGGCCAGCCCCCGTCGGGTGTTGGCGGTACGCCAGAACGGCGAGCAGGTCGAGATCACCGGCGAGGGCCTGAAGCCCGCCCAGTCGGGCCTGTCGGACAACGCGGCGCCCAAGATCAAGATCCGGCGCGGCGCGGTGATCCGGGTGGTGAAGCAGCCCAAGGGCTGGGAAATCACGCAGCTGCCCGAGGTCGAGGGCGCCTTCGTGGCCCTGGACCCGCGCGACGGCAGCATCCTCGCGCTGGTGGGCGGCTTCGATTTCAACAAGAACAAGTTCAACCACGTGACACAGGCCTGGCGCCAGCCGGGTTCGTCGTTCAAGCCCTTCA
>CAZUKC010000112.1:0-6297 GCA_964620375.1 uncultured Ramlibacter sp.
CCGGCCACGCCGCGGAAGATGTTGCCGCCGCCGATCACGACGGCGACCTGCACGCCCATGTTCACCACCTGCGCCACCTCCTGCACCATCCGCACGATGGTCGCGCGGTTGATGCCGAAGGCATCGTCCCCCATCAGCGCCTCACCAGACAGCTTCAGCAGGATGCGCTTGTGGGCGGGCTGGGCGTCGGGCATGGGCTGGGGCTCCTCCTAGGTCAACGGGTCGAGTTTAGCGGCACGGGCACGGCCATGGGGCCTCGGGAAAGCAGCGGCCACACGGCCGCTGCAGGGACGATCAGGCGCCGCCTTTGGCTGCGGCGACCTGGGCCGCCACTTCAGCGGCGAAATCGTCAACCTTCTTCTCAATGCCCTCGCCCACCACGTACAGGGTGAAACCCTTTACCGCGGTGCCAGCGGCCTTGAGCATCTGCTCGACGGTCTGCTTGTCGTTCTTCACGAAGGGCTGGTTGAACAGGGACACCTCCTTGAGGTATTTCTGCACCGAGCCTTCGATCATCTTGGCGGCGATGTCGGCGGGCTTGCCCGACTCGGCGGCCTTGGCGGTGGCGACGCTGCGCTCCTTGTCGATCAGGGCGGCGGGCACGTCGGCGCTGGTCAGGGCCACCGGCTTCATGGCGGCCACGTGCATGGCCACGTCCTTGGCGGCGTTCTCGTCGCCCTCGAACTGCACCACCACGCCGATGCGGGTGCCATGCAGGTAGGAGACCAGCTTGCCGGCGCCTTCGAAGCGCTGGAAGCGGCGGAAGCTCATGTTCTCGCCGATCTTGCCGATCAGGCCCTTGCGCACGTCTTCCAGGGTGGGACCGAAGCCGTCCTGGGCGTAGGGCAGCGTGCCCAGAGCGGCCACATCGGCGGGCTTGTGCTTGACGATCAGCTCGGCGGCGGCGCGGGCCAGGGCCAGGAAGCTGTCGTTCTTGGCGACGAAGTCGGTCTCGCAGTTGGTCTCGAGCAGCGCGCCGGCGCTGCCGTCGATGAAGGCGGACACCACGCCTTCGGCGGTGATGCGGCTGGAGGCCTTGCCGGCCTTGTTGCCCAGCTTGACACGCAGGATCTCCTCGGCCTTTTCCATGTTGCCGTCGGCCTCGGTCAGGGCCTTCTTGCACTCCATCATGGGGGCGTCGGTCTTGGCGCGCAGTTCGGCGACCATGCTTGCGGTGATTGCAGCCATTTCTTACCTCGTAACGTTCAAATCGGTTCGGATGCGGTTGTAAAAAAGGGGCTCGCGAGCCCCTTCATGCGACGAGCGTTGCGGCTCGCGAGGGGATTCAGGCGCGGGCGCCCTCTTCCACTTCGACGAACTCGTCGCCGCCTTCGGCCACGGCCTTCACGACGTCATTGACGGCGTTGGCGCGGCCTTCCAGGATGGCGTCGGCGATGCCGCGCGCGTACAGCGTCACGGCCTTGGCGGAGTCGTCGCTGCCCGGGATCACGTAGTCGATGCCTTCAGGCGAATGGTTGGAGTCCACCACGCCCACCAGCGGAATGCCCAGCTTCTTGGCTTCGGCCACGGCGATCTTGTGGAAGCCCACGTCGATCACGAAGATGGCGTCGGGCAGGGTGTTCATGTCCTGGATGCCGCCGATGTCCTTCTCGAGCTTTTCCATTTCGCGGGCGAACATGAGCTGTTCTTTCTTGCTCATGGCATCAAGGCCAGCTTCCTGTTGGGCCTTCATGTCCTTCAGGCGCTTGATGGAGGTCTTGACCGTCTTGAAGTTGGTCAGCATGCCGCCCAGCCAGCGCTGGTCGACAAAGGGGACGCCGGCGCGACGCGCCTCGGCGGCCACGATCTCGCGGGCCTGGCGCTTGGTGCCCACCATCAGGATGGTGCCGCGGTTGGCGGCCAGCTGCTTCACGAACTTCGCCGCTTCCTGGAACATCGGAAGCGACTTTTCCAGGTTGATGATGTGGATCTTGTTGCGATGACCGAAGATGAACGGGGCCATCTTGGGGTTCCAGAAGCGGGTCTGGTGTCCGAAATGGACACCGGCTTCCAGCATTTCGCGCATGGAGACGGACATGAGGGTTCCTTAAGGTTGGGTCTAAAATCCGCCCCGAAACCGAGGGTCAGATGCCTCGAGAGGCAAAGACCCGGCGGCACCTAGGTGAGACGGATTCGCGAGTAGCGTTTCGAGACACACGGGCCCAGCACTGTGCCAGGTCCGCGCCGCGAAACCCTGCAAGTTTAGCACAGCGTCCACCGGCCCGAGCCCCCTGCCCGCCCCCGTCCCGCTCTCTTCCTGCTGCGCCTGCCCCAAGGACCCCGCCGATGACGCGCCTGCCTGACCTGACCTCCACCCTCGAGCGCCTTCGGGCCGGCCAGACCCGCGCCCGCGACGAGGTGGACCAGGCCCTGGCCGCGGCACGCAGCCCGGCCTGCCGGGGCGCCTTCCTGGCCCTGGCCGACCCGGACCGCCTGACCCAGGCCGCGGGCGCGGCTTCCCCGGACCTCCCCCTGGCGGGCCTGCCGGTGTCGGTCAAGGACCTGTTTGACATCGCGGGGCAGCCCACCGCAGCCGGCTCCGCGGTCCTGCGCGAGGCCCCGCCCGCCCGCCAGGACGCCCTGGCCGTGGCACGCCTGCGGGCCGCGGGCGCCACGGTGATGGGCCGCACGCACATGTCGGAGTTCGCCTTCTCGGGCGTGGGCACCAACCCGCACTTCGAGACGCCGTCCAACCCGGCAGACCGCACGGTCGCCCGCATCCCTGGGGGGTCGTCCTCCGGCGCGGCGGTCTCGGTGGCCACCGGCGCGGCCTTCATCGGCCTGGGCTCGGACACCGGCGGCTCCATCCGCATTCCTGCCGCTCTGTGCGGCCTGGTCGGTTTCAAGAACACCGCCCGCCTGACCCCCACGCAGGGCGCGCTGCCCCTGTCCACCACCCTGGACACGGTCTGCGCCATGACCCGCTCGGTGCGTGACGCGATCCTGGCGCACGAGGTCCTGGCGCAGCGGCGGGTGCTGCGCGCGGGCGCACCCCTGTCGGCCTACCACCTGGCCGTCCCGACCCCGGTCATGCTGGAGGACATGGACCCCACCGTGGCCCGCGCCTTCGAGCGCGCCCTGTCCACCCTCAGTGCGGCGGGCGCGCGCATCGAGCGCATCGCGCTGCCGGCCCTGGCCGAGGTCTCCGGCCTGCAGGCACGCGGCACCTTCTCGGCCGCCGAAAGCTACACCTGGCACCGCGAGTTGATCGCTGCGCGCGGCGAGGACTACGACCCGCGTGTGCGTGTGCGCATCGAGCGCGGCGGCCAGATGAAGGCCTGGGAGTACCTGGCCCTGGTGACGGCCCGCCAGGACTGGATCGCGCGCATGCAGGACGCCCTGCAGGGGTTTGACGCCCTGCTCTCGCCCACCGTGCCGATGGTGGCCCCGCCGATCGCCGAGGTGGCGCCGGGCGATACCTCGCGAGACGAGGCCTTCTTCCGCGTCAACGGCTTGCTCCTTCGCAACCCCAGCGTGGTGAACCTGCTCGATGGCTGCGCCATCTCCATTCCTTGCCACGCGACGGGCGAACTGCCCTGCGGCCTGATGCTGTGGCACGGCGCCCAGAAAGACGACACCGTCCTGAACCTCGCGCTGCAGGCCGAGGCGGTGCTGGACGACCTGCGCCGGGGCTGATCGCACCGGGCTGGGCGTGCCTGCAGACACCGACCCGGCGGCACAATGGTCCGCATGCAACGCATCACCCCCGGCGTCGCCCGGCCCCTGCACGGCGCGGCCGCCACCCGTGCGATCGAAGCCGCTGCCGCTGCGGACCTGCCCCCCCACGCCCTGATGCAACGCGCCGGCGAGGCGCTGGCGCGACTGGCACAGGCCATCGCGCCGCATGGGCGCACCGTCTGGGTGGCCTGCGGCCCCGGCAACAACGGCGGCGACGGCCTCGAGGCGGCAGCCCTGCTGGCGCAATCCCAGCGTCGCGTTGTCGTCACCTGGCTGGGTGACGAACACCGCCCGGACCTGCCCGCCGACGCCCGCCAGGCGCTGGGGCGGGCCCAGGCCGCATCGGTCACCTTCGCCGACGCGCCGCCGCCCCACGCCGACCTGGTGATCGACGCGATCCTGGGGATCGGGGCACGACGGCCGATGCAGGGTCAGGCCCTGGCCTGGCAGGCGCATATCGCGAACCTGGCGCGATCTGGCACGCCGGTGCTCGCAGCGGACCTGCCCTCGGGACTGGACGCGGACACCGGCCAGGGACCCGCGGTGCAGGCCACCCACACGCTGAGCCTGCTCACGCTCAAGCCGGGTCTGTACACCGCCCAGGGTCGCGACGCCGCAGGCGAGGTCTGGCTGGACGACCTGGGCGTGGCCAACGCGGTCAGCGTCACGGCGCCCACCGCCTGGCTCGCTGGCGCACCGCGCGCCCAAACGCGGCCGCACGACTCCCACAAGGGCAGTTGGGGTGACGTGGCCGTGGTGGGCGGCGCGCCCGGCATGACGGGCGCTGCCTTGCTGGCCGCCCGAGCCGCCCTGCACGGCGGCGCCGGCCGCGTGTTCGTCGGACTGCTTGGAGAGCCCGGCGCCCTCGCTGTCGATGTCGGACAACCAGAGCTGATGTTCCGACCGGCGGGCGCTCTGGACCCAACGGGTCTGCATATCGCCTGCGGTTGCGGCGGCGCGGACGCCGTGCGGCAGGTCCTGCCTCGGGTGATCTCGCGCGCCACCTCGCTGGTGCTGGACGCCGACGCGCTGAACGCCGTGGCCGCCGACACGGCCCTGCAGGCCCTGATCCGGTCGCGGTGCGCGCGCACCCCGGAATCGACCGTGCTCACGCCCCATCCCCTGGAGGCTGCACGCCTGTTGGCGACGACGACCGCACAGGTTCAGAGCGACCGGCTGGCCGCAGCGTCCCGCCTGGCCGTGCAGCTCGGCGCGGTGGTGGTGCTCAAGGGGTCGGGCACGGTGATCGCGGCCCCGGGGCAGACCCCCTGGATCAACCCCACCGGCAATGCCCGTCTGGCCACCGCCGGCACCGGCGACGTGCTGGCCGGGCTGATCGCGGCACGTCTGGCCCAGGGCCTGACCGCCACCGAGGCCGCCTGCAGCGCGGTGTATGCACACGGGGCGCTCGCGCAGTCCTGGCCCGAGGGCACCACGCTCACGGCCGGCGCGCTGGCGCAGGCGCTGCGCTAAAGCGGCACCGGCGCTGGCCCTTGCGTCGGCCTTATCGCCGGCCCTTGCGGGGCTTGCCCTTGGCGCCCTTCGCGCCCTTGGCCTTGACCGCAGCCTTCTTGACTGAAGCCTTGAGCGCCTGGATGGGAGAACGCTCACGCTCGCCAGGTACGGCGGTCTTGCGCCCCGCTCGTTTGGCCGAGGCCTTCGCAGGCGTGCCCGAGCCGCTGCCCGCGCTCTTGTCTCGCGCGGTGCGGCCCGACAGCTCCTCGCCTTCGCGCACCAGCCGGAAATCGATCTTGCGGCCATCCAGGTCGACCCGACTGACCTGCACCCGCACGCGCGAGCCGATGGCATAGCGGATACCGGTGCGCTCGCCGCGCAGCTCCTGACGAGCCTCGTCGAACTTGAAGTACTCGCCGCCCAGTTCGGTGATGTGCACCAGACCCTCGACGTACATCGCGTCCAGCGTGACGAAGATGCCGAAACTGGTGGCCGCCGTGACCACGCCACCGTACTCCTCGCCGAGGTGCTCGCGCATGTACTTGCACTTGAGCCAGGCCTCGACGTCTCGGCTGGCCTCGTCGGCACGGCGCTCGTTGGCGCTGCAATGCAGGCCCGCAGCCTCCCAGGCCTGTACCTCGCGCGAGGGCGGGGGCGTCGGCTTCTTCGGCTTGTTCGTGGGCGCCGCGGCACGACTGGCCAGGCGCCGGGCCAGCTTCTCGTGGGCTTCGCCGGGCGTGGGCAGGGCCGGCAGCTCGTAGCGGCGGTCGGACAGGATGGCCTTGATCACCCGGTGCACCAGCAGGTCCGGATACCGGCGGATCGGGCTGGTGAAATGGGTGTAGGCGTCGTAGGCCAGGCCGAAGTGGCCGCTGTTGATCGGGGTGTAGATCGCCTGCTGCATGGAGCGCAGCAGCATGGTGTGGATCTGCTGTGCGTCGGGTCGCTCCTTGGTGGCCTGCGCGATCCGCTGGAACTCGGCGGGTAAGGGGTCCTCGCTGATCGTCAGCCCCACGGCCATGGCCTTGAGGTAGCCGCGCAGGATTTCCTTCTTCTCGGGCGTGGGGCCTTCGTGCACCCGGAACAGGCCCGGGTGCTTGTGCTCCTGGATGAAGTCGGCGCTGCACACGTTGGCCGCGAGCATGGCTTCCTCGATCAGGCGAT
>CAZUKC010000113.1:0-6276 GCA_964620375.1 uncultured Ramlibacter sp.
CGAACTCGCGGGCACCGTAGGGGCACGCCCAGGCGCAGTACTTGCAGCCGATGCACTTGTCGTAGTCGACCAGCACGATGCCGTCCTCGGCGCGCTTGTAGCTCGCCCCGGTGGGGCAGACGGGCACGCAGGGGGGCTCCTCGCAGTGCAGGCAGCTCTTGGGAAAATGGATGGTCTCGGTCACCGGGAAGGCGCCGGCCTCGTAGGTCTGCACGCGGTTGAAGAAGGTGCCCGTGGGCTGCGCGCCACGGGTGTTCAGGTCCGTCAGCGGGCCCGCGGCGCCCGAGGTGTTCCACTCCTTGCACGAAGTGACGCACGCGTGGCAGCCGACGCACACGTTGAGGTCGATGACGAGCGCCAGCTGCCTGGCCAGCGTGTCGGCGGGTTGGATTGCATTCATCGGGGACTTCCTTGTCGTTCAGCGGGGGCGGCGACCACGTGCAGCGTCGCGGCCTGCGGCAATGTCTCGGTGGGCTCGGCCGGTTCGGCGGGCCGGATGCGCACCCGCACGTCGTACCAGCCGGCCTGGCCGGTGATAGGGTCGGAGTTGCTGATCCTGCGGTCGCCGTCCGGCAACTCCTCGGTGATCAGGTGGTTCAGCAGGAAGCCCAGGCGCGATTCGTTGGCCGCCGGGGCCAGCTGCCAGGCGCCGCTGGCCTTGCCGATCGCGTTCCAGGTCCAGACCGTGTTGGGTTCCACCGCCTCGCTGTAGCGGACCATGCAGCGAACCCGGCCCCACTTGCTTTCCACCCAGCACCAGCCGCCGTCCGCGATGCCGGCGGCGCCGGCGGTGAGCGGATTGACGTGCAGGTAGTTGTGGCTGTGGATCTGACGCAGCCAGGCGTTCTGCGAGTCCCACGAGTGGTACATCGCCATCGGTCGCTGGGTGATCGCCGCCAAGGGGAACGCCTCGGTGTCGGTGCAGGCGTCTTCCAGCGGCGGGTACCAGAAGGGCAAGGGATCGAAGTACTGCTCGATGCGCGCGCGCAGCCGCTCGGGCGGCTGGCGGCCCCGGGTCTTGCCTTGCGCCGCGAGCCGGAAGCTTTGCAACGTGTCGGAATAGATGGCGAGCTGCACCGGATCGTTTCTCTGCCGCCAGCCCTTGTCCTTGGCGAAGTCGAGGTAGGGCTGGTTCCAGTTGCGCATGAACTGCTGGTCGGCCGGCATGTGGTACTGGAACACGCAGTTGTTCTTGGCGTACATCTCCCACTGGTTGGGATTCGGCTCGCCGCGCAGGTGGTCCTGCCCATCCTTGCCCCGCCACCCCATGAGGAAGCCGACACCCGGCTGCGCCTGGAAGTTGACGACGAAGTCCGGGTAGTCCTTGAACTTGCGGCTGCCGTCCTCCCGCGTGAAGGCGGGGAACTTCAGGCGCGAAGCGAGCTCGATCAGCACCTCCTGGAACGGCTTGCACTGGCCGCTGGGCGGCACCACCGGTACCCGCACCGAATCGACCGGGCCGTCGAACTCGGAGATCGGCCGGTCCAGCATGCTCATGACGTCGTGGCGTTCAAGGTAGGTGGTATCCGGCAGCACCAGGTCGGCGAAAGCGACCATCTCGCTCTGGAAGGCGTCGCACACCACCAGGAAGGGGATCTTGTACTCGCCGGTCTCGTCCTTCTGGTTGAGCATCTCGCGCACGCCCATGGTGTTCATCGTGGAGTTCCACGCCATGTTCGCCATGAAGATCAGGAGCGTGTCGATGCGGTAGGGATCGCCGCGCGTCGCGTTGGTGATCACGTTGTGCATCATTCCGTGGGCCGACAGCGGATGCTCCCAGGAGAACGCGTGGTCGATGCGCAGCGGCGTGCCGTCGGGGTGCACCGCCAGCTCCTCGGGGCTGGCGGGAAACCCGAGCGGCGCCGCGTTCAGCGGCGTGTTGGGCTGCACGAGGCCGGGGTCGTTGAAGGCGCGATAGTTCGGGACGATGTGCCGCGGATAGGGCGCCTTGTGCCGGAAGCCCCCCGGCGCATCGATCGTGCCCAGCACGCTCATGAGGATCGCCAGCGAGCGCACGGTCTGGAAGCCGTTGGAGTGGGCCGCCAGCCCGCGCATGGCATGGAAGGCCACCGGTCGCCCCTGGGTCGTCGGGTGCTTCTTGCCCCAGGCGTCGGTCCAGGGGATCGGCAGTTCGAAGGCTTGGTGCAGGGCCGTCTCGCCGAGCTCGCGGGCCAGTTCGCGGATGCGCGCGGCCGGGATGCCGGTGATGCCTTCGGCCCACTCGGGAGTAGTGTCGGCCACGCGCTCGCGCAGCAGCTGGAAGGAAGGAGCGACCCGCGTTCCGTCCGGCAGCGTGAAGTGGCCCTCGAGCGCCAGCATGCGGCCATCTTCGACGCCTTGCGGGTAGGCGGCCACCGGGCCGCCGCTGGCCAGGTCCCACGCCAGCTTGTTGTGCGGATTGCGCCCGTCCCCTGGCGGACCCGCAGCGGGATCGAACGCGAACAGGCCCTCGCGTTCGCCCTCGTCCAGCACCACCAGTTGCGGCGCATTGGTGTAGCGCTGCAGGAACGGGCGGTCGACCAGGCCGGTGCCGATCAACTCGTGCAGCAGCGCCATGAACAGCGCGCCGTCGGTCCCCGGGCGGATCGGGATCCATTCGTCGGCGATCGCGGAATACCCGGTGCGCACCGGGTTGATGGAAATGAAGCGGCCGCCCGCGCGCTTGAACTGGCCGAGCGCGATCTTCATCGGGTTGCTGTGGTGGTCTTCGGCCGTGCCGATCATCACGAACAGCTTGGCCCGCTCGAGGTCCGGGCCGCCGAACTCCCAGAAGCTGCCGCCCACCGTGTAGATCATGCCCGCCGCCATGTTCACCGAGCAGAAGCCGCCGTGCGCGGCGTAGTTCGGCGTGCCGAACTGGCGCGCGAACAGCCCGGTGAGCGCCTGCATCTGGTCGCGTCCGGTGAACAGCGCGAATTTCTTCGGATCGGTGGCGCGCAGGTGCCCCAGGCGCTGCGACAGCAGGTCGAAGGCGCGCTCCCAGGAGATCGGCTCGAACTCGCCGGCCCCGCGGTCGCTTCCCGGCTTGCGCAGCAGCGGCTGCATCAGGCGAGCCGGTGAGGCCTGCTTCATGATGCCGGAGCTGCCCTTGGCGCAGATCACTCCCTTGTTGAGGGGGTGATCCGGATTGCCGTCGATGTAGCGGACTTCGCCATCGCGCAGGTGCACGCGGATGCCGCACCGACAGGCGCACATGTAGCACGTGGTGGTCTTGACCTCGGTCTCGGCGGTCTTGCTGGCCGTGGGGTCGTGCAGGGGAGCACCGGAGAGGAACTTGAACATGACCCCATCGTAGAATTTGCTTATATCCGGGTAAAGCGAATAATTGCGATCTCCATGACCGATAAAACCGATCAGCGCGCGCGCCTGACCCTGTCGCAGCTGGAGGTCTTCGCGTCCATCGCGCGCAGCGGGTCGATGCGCGCGGCGGCCGGGCGCGTGGCGCGGTCGCAATCCGCGGCCAGCAGCGCACTGGCGGAACTGGAATCCGCGCTCGGCGCGCAGGTGTTCGACCGGGTCGGGCGCAGGCTGGTGCTCAACGAGAACGGCCGCGCCCTGCTGCCCAAGGCCACCGGGATCGTCGAACAGGCGCTGGAAGCCGAATCGCTGTTCAAGGAAGCGCACGCGGCCCCCCTGCGGATCGCCGCCAGCTACACGATCGGCGAGTACCTGCTGCCCGACCTGATCGTGGACTGGAAGCGGCGCCATCCGGCGGCGCGGGTGCGGCTGGACATTTCGAACACCCGCGACGTGCTCGAGGCCCTCGCGGCTTTCCGGGTCGACATCGGCTTCATGGAGGGGGAGCACACCCACCCCGACCTCCTGGTGCGCCGGTGGCGCACCGACGAGATCGTGGTCGTGGCCGCGCGCAACCACCCGTTGGCGGCCCGGCGCGCCACCCTGCGCAAGCTGTCGGAAGCCAGCTGGATCCTGCGCGAGCCTGGCTCCGGGACCCGTGAGGCTTCCGACCGCTGGCTGATCCCGCACCTGTCCGACGTGGACGTCGGGATGGAACTCGGCAGCAACGAGGCAGTCAAGCGCGCGGTCGCCTCGGGCCTGGGCCTGGGCTGCCTGTCGCGGCACGCAGTCGCGGGCGCCGTGGATCGCGGCTGGCTGGTGGAACTCGCCACTACGCTGCCGCCGAAGCGCCGCACGCTCTCCGTGGTAGTGCACAGGGCCAGGCATCTCGGGACCGCCTCCCGCACCTTCCTGGAACCTTGCCGCGCCAGCGGCACGGCCTAGCCCTTGCCGGCCCGCCCGGGCCACCGGGCTGGACCGACCTTACAGGTCGAGTACCAGCAGCGGCGTCCTGGCACGCGAGCAGCAAGGGGTGAACTGGTCATTCGCAGCCTGTTCCTGGGGTGTGAAGTACATGTCGCGGTGATCTGGAATACCCTCCAGCACGCGCGTGACGCAGGTGCCGCAGACACCCTGCTCGCATGAGGTCACCACCCCCACACCTGCTGCGTTCAGGGCCTGCGAGACGCTCTGGTCGGCCCGCACGGGGATCACCCGGCCCGAGCTGGCGAGCTTGACGCTGAAGCTGCCATCGTCCTGCCGCGGGGCGGCTGCATCTGACGCGAAGAACTCGTAGTGCAATTGGTCCTCGGGCCAACCGCGCTCACGCGCACTGCGCAGGACGGCGTCCATGAAACCCTTTGGCCCGCAGACATACACATGCACCCCCGGTTCTGGCGTCTGCAGCAGCGCTGGGATGTCGAGCTTCTGCTCCTGCGAGCCGTCATCGAAATGGAAGCACACGCGCGAAGCAAACCCTGATTGCTCGATGCGCGAGCGGAACGCCGCGCGCTCCGGAGAGCGGGCGCAGTAATGCATCTCGAAATCGGCGCCCAGGCTGGCAAGCCGCTCCGCCATGCAGAGGACCGGTGTCACACCGATCCCGCCCGCAACCAGCAGGTGGCGACGGGCACCGCTGGCCAGATGGAAGTGGTTGCGCGGCACGCTGATGTGGATCGTGTCGCCTGGATGCAGCTGCTCGTGCATCGCCGCTGAGCCGCCGCGGCCCTTCGCGTCCTTCAGGACGGCGATCAGGTAGCGATGATTCTCTGACGGGTCGTTGCACAGGGAATACTGTCTCGTAAAACCGCCGATGTGCACGTCGATGTGCGAGCCGGCGGAGAACGCCGGCAGCGACGGCGCGTGAACCGCCCTCAGTTCGAAGGCGCAGATGTCAAGCGCCTCCTGGGTTTTCGCCGTGATACGGACGGTCAACTCACCGGATGATGTGCTCATGCTGTCTCGCGCGAGTCAAAATGCCGCCTCGTAGCGCAGGCGAACGGTGGCCGCGCAATTGTCGCTGGGGGCGCGTAGTCGTGATGCGTCGTCACAGTTGTCGGTCTTGCTTTAGATGGTCCGCAGTATGGACAAACCCGGGCCGGATGCCCGCATCCCACTACACTGCCGATCCCCGACAGCGTACGCATTACGCGCCCGGAGCGTATCCGCGGTACTGCCTACACTGTCCACAGAATGAACACCGGCTAATGAGCGCAACCAACAAGGCAGCACCCGGCAAGACGAAAGGTCGCGAAAGCGAATCCGTGCGCTCCGTCGAGCGCGCGGTCGACGTGCTATTCAGCTTTAATCAAGACCAGCCTGTGCTCGACCTGCCCGCCCTGCAGGAGCGCACGGGATTGTCGCGACCGACCCTATACCGCCTCCTTCGAACGCTCGAGGCGAAAGGGCTTATCTATTCGTTCGGTTCGCCGCTGCGCTTCCAACTCGGTCCCAGGTTCGGTCTCCTGGCCCAGTCGTGGACACCGGCACCTGCGCTGGTGGCGTTGGCGACCGGGCCGCTCGAACGGCTTTGGCAGGAGACGCAGGAGACGGTGGGACTGATGATGCCAATTTCGCCCACCCATCGCATGTGCGTCTTCGAGCACAAGAGCCCGCAACCCCTCTCTCTCAGCCGCGGCATGGGCTATTCCGAACCTCTCTACCGGGGCGCGAGTGGAAAGGTCTTGCTCGCCCACATGCAGCCCGAGCAACGCCGCGCCGCGCTCGCGCTCGCTTCGCGGCGCGACCGTGAACTTGCGCTGAAGGAAATCGCAGCCGTGCTCGCCGATGGGGTGCTTGTAACTCACAGCGAATTGATCGCGGGGTCGGTGGCCGTGGCTACCCCTGTCATCGCCCGCACCGGGGAGGCTGTGGCGGCCGTGTGCATCTTCGGTTCCGGGCTGCGCCTGGCCATGGTCTGCGCATCGCCAAAGACGATCCTTGCCTGGTCTCGCGTGGTTGCCAGCGAATACACCTCGG
>CAZUKC010000114.1:0-6095 GCA_964620375.1 uncultured Ramlibacter sp.
CCGGAATGTTCACCGAGCCCAGCGTGGCCTTGATCGTGCCCTTGCTGCTGATGGCGCGGCTCCACACCGGGAAGTTCATCTCGGTGAGCGTCTTCACGTCGCGCACGCCAGCGTCAATCACCAGGCCACGCGCCCCGCGTGCCTGGAACGACGTGGCCAGCAGGTCGCCAAAGTAGCCGTCGGTGCACTCGGCGGTGATGGCGGCCACCACGATGTCGCCAGGCTGGATCTGCTCGGCCACCACATGCATCATCCAGTTGTCCCCGGGATGCAGCAGCACGGTCACCGCCGTGCCCGAGACCTGCGCGCCAGCATAGATGGGACGCATATAGGGCTTCATCAGGCCCACGCGGCCCATGGCTTCGTGCACGGTGGCCGAGCCCAGGGCCGCCAGGGCATCAGCCGCAGCGCGGTCGGCCCTCTTGATGTTGCGATAGACGACGCCGAGTTCGTACATGGTGTGGGTTCCTTCCGGGTTGCTTATTTGCCGGCAGCCTTAAGGCGGGCATCCAGACGCGAGAACACGCGGCGGGTGTTGCCTTCGTAGATGGCGTGCTTGTCCTGGGCGCTGAGGATCTTGCTGGCCTCGATATAGCGCTTGGTGTCGTCGTAGTAGTGACCAGTGGTGGGGTCGATGCCCCGCACCGCGCCGATCATCTCGGACGCGAACAGCACGTTCTTGACCGGGATCACGGTATTGAGCAGGTCGATGCCAGGCTGGTGGTAGACGCAGGTGTCGAAGTAGACGTTGTTCATCACGTGCTCGGACAGCAGGGGCTTCTTGAGCTCCTGCGCCAGGCCGCGGAAGCGCCCCCAGTGATAGGGCACCGCGCCGCCGCCGTGCGGAATCAGGAATTTCAGCGTGGGGAAGTCCTTGAACAGGTCACCCTGGATCAACTGCATGAAGGCGGTGGTATCCGCGTTCAGGTAGTGCGCGCCGGTGGTGTGAAAGCACGCGTTGCAGCTGGTCGAGACGTGGATCATGGCCGGCAGGTCGTACTCCACCATCTTTTCGTAGATGGGGTACCAGTGCTTGTCCGTGAGCGGCGGGCTGGTCCAGTGGCCGCCCGAGGGATCGGGGTTGAGGTTGATGCCCACCGCGCCGTATTCCTTCACGCACTTTTCCAGTTCGGGGATGCAGGTGGCCGGATCAACCCCGGGCGACTGCGGCAGCATGGCCACCGGCACGAAGTGGTCGGGAAACAGCGTGCTCACGCGGAACACCAGCTCGTTGCAGATGGCGGCCCAGGTGGACGAGACCTTGAAATCGCCGATGTGGTGAGCCATGAAGCTGGCGCGCGGCGAGAACAGCGTGAGGTCGCTGCCCCGCTCCTTCATCAGCTTGAGCTGGTTGGTCTCAATGGCCTCGCGCAGATCGTCGTCACTGATCTTCAGGTCAGAGGCCTTCGGGCTGACGGACGGGTCCTTGATGCCGGCGATCTGCTGGTTACGCCAGTCTTCCAGCGCCTTGGGGGCCGTGGTGAAGTGGCCGTGGCAATCGATGATCATGAGAACTCCTGGGGTACTGCTTGAATGGGGTCGGAATCAGACCGGGTCCATGCCCTGGCGGCGCTTGGCGTCGGCGGCTTCGGCCGAGGCCATGAACGCCAGCAGCGCGCGTGCATCGTCGGCGCGGGCCGAGTCCCGGCCGATCGCTGCGGAAAAGAGGGTGTCGATGGCGATGGCCGAGGGCAGCGGCCCGACGATGGAAAGGCCCTGCACGTGAATCAGTTCGCTCAGTTGCTGAAAGCCCAGTTCGACCTCGCCCCGGGCCACCAGCGAGCCCACTGGCGTGCCGGGCGGGGGTGTGACGATGCGGTCGCGGATCGCGTCGGCGATGCCCCAGCGCTCGAACAGCCGGGCCAACGCCACCCCGCTGGGACCGGTGGAATAGCTCACGCTGCGCGCGGCCAGCACCGCAGCCTTCACCGCATCCTCGCTGTTGATGTCCGGCAGGGTCGCGCCCTGGCGCACGGCCACCGAGGTGC
Organism: uncultured Ramlibacter sp.; assembly: GCA_964620375.1. Taxonomy (GTDB): domain Bacteria; phylum Pseudomonadota; class Gammaproteobacteria; order Burkholderiales; family Burkholderiaceae_C; genus Ramlibacter. The sequence goes on from CAZUKC010000114.1 coordinate 1,989, forward strand.
CCGAGCGCACCAGGTCGACCTTGCTGCCCGCCAGCAGGCAACCGGCGTCCATGAGCTTGTCGATCGCGTCCGAGGCCAGGGCCACGACGTCGAAGGCCTCCCCGGCCTGCACCCGCTTGGCGGCGTCGACGCCACCGACCGATTCGAAGGACGCCTGCAGGCCGCAAGACCGCTGCCAGTCGGCCGTGAGCTGCGCCAACAACTGGCGGGTCGCCATGGAGGAAATTCCGCGCAGGGGGGACTTCGGAGGGACTACAGGCGGCTGCATGGCACGGATTGTCCGGGGTGCGCCCCCGACAGGAAAGCGTGGTCCTGCACTAACAGATATATCAAATTGGCATAATACGGCCAAAGCTATTCTCGAAAATCAGTTCTATCCGCCCTCATGGACCTCAAGCAGCTGGAGTACTTCGTGCGTGTCGCCGAGCTGGAAAGCTTCACGCGCGCCGCCACCGCGCTGGGCGTGGCCCAGCCCGCCCTGAGCCGGCAGGTGCGTCTGCTGGAGGTGGAACTGCGCCAGAACCTGCTGGTGCGCAATGGCCGCGGCGCCGTGCCCACCGAGGCCGGGAAACTGCTGCTGGAGCACGGACGCGGCATCCTGCACCAGGTGGATCGCGCGCGCGAGGAACTGGGCCGGGTGCGCGGCGCGCTGGCGGGCCGGGTGGCGGTGGGCCTGCCGCCGACCATCGCCCGCCTGCTGGCGGTACCCCTGATCCACGCGTTCCGCGTCGCGATGCCCGAGGCCACGCTGTCGATCTCCGAGGCCTTGTCCACGCCCATGCAGGAGTCCCTGGCCTCCGGTCGGCTGGACATCGCCCTGCTCTATAACGCCAGCGCCTCCCCGGACACCGAGTTGACGCCGCTCCTGGAAGAAGACCTCTACCTGGTGCAGGCGCGACCGGCCCGCAAGGCGGCCCCGGTGCGCGAGGCCCTGTCCCTGCGCGAGCTGGCCCGCGTGCCCCTGGTGATTCCCAGTCGCCCCAATGCCATCCGGATGCAGGTGGAATCAGCGCTGGCCGCCCAGCGCCTGCGCCCCACGATCGCGATGGAGGTCGACGGCGTGGCGGCCATCCTGGAGCTGGTCGCGGATGGCGGGGTGAGCGCCATCCTGTCGGCCAACGCGGTGCAAACCTCGAGCCGACCGCGCGCGCTCGCCATGCGACCGATCGGATCGCCACCCCTGCGCAGTCGCCTGTCGATGGCGGTGAGCACGCAGCGCCCGACCACCCTCACCCAGAAATCCACGCAGAACCTGATACGGGCCACCGTGGCCTCGGTCCTGGGACAGACGGGGCGTTAGAGCGGCGGCGCCAGCACCCACAGCAAGGCGGTGAGCGTGAAGAAGGACACCACGGTAGATGCCAGCTGCGCGGAAGCCGCCAGGCCGTCATGGCCGAAGCGCTGCGCCAAGATGGGGTAGATGCCCATTTGCGGCACGGCCGCCATCATCACCACCGCCACCTGCAGCTCGCGCGCCATCGGCGGCAGCAGCATCACCAGCAGCAGGACCGCCAGCGGGTGCAACAGCAGCTTGCCGACCAGGATCAGGCTCACGTCGCGCCACACCCCGCGGATCGACTGACCCACCAGCGAGCCGCCGATCACGAACAGCGCGAGGGCCGAACACGAGACCGCCAGCAGGCCGACCGCCCGCGAAACCGGTTCTGGCAGACGCCATCCGAAGAGGGAAAACACGAAGCCCAGGGCCAGACCGTGGATCATGGGGTTGCGCGCCAGGGTGCGCAGAGACTGCCCCACCGCCGCACGCCAGCGGCTCAGACGCGTACCGGACGCACCCGGCGCGCCCGCGCTGGCGGCGATGGCCAGGGCGATGGGAATCAGCAGCACGTTCTCGACGATCATGGCCAGGGCCAACGCCACGCCGCCGATGCCGGCGCCGAAGACCTGGGCCACCAGCGGAAAGCCGATGAACCCGCTGTTGGGGCAGGCCATGCCCATGCCGATCACCGCACTCAGCGGCACGTCCTTGCCCGCCACCCGACGGGCCCACGCGATGCCGGTCACCATGACCACCAGCGAGCCACCCAGGTAGGCGGCGATGAACAGGGGGTTGAGGATCTCGCCCACCTGCCGCTGCGACAGCGCGTTGAACAACAACGCCGGCAGGGCCAGGTTGATCGTGTACTTGCCGAACACGCGCATGTCGGCGCGCTCGAAGAGCCCGAAGCGGGTGGCCAGGAACCCCACCGCGATCAGCAGGTAAACCGGCGCGGTGACCGACAGCACGCCACCCATGCGGCTTAGGCCTTGCGCGCGGCGATCAGACGGTCCGCGTAGTCCTGCCAGCGGGCGTCCTTGGCGACATCCCGAAACACGTCGGCGGCGGCCTGATCGGCCACCCACTGCTGCTTGTCCGCGATCGAGGCGGTCATGAGCGGGGCAAAGCCGGCCTCACGCACGGTATTGGCGGACTCGCGCATCTCCTCGGCGCGGCGCTTGCCGTGCTGCACAACGCGACTAAAGAAATAGGCGCCCTGCGCCGTCCAGTCGATGCTCGGGAAGGTCTCGGCCAGCGTGGGCAGCACGTGGTCCTCGACGCCGTAGGCGCGCGCGGTGGTGTAGCTCTCGATGACCAGCGCCTCCAGGCCCTTGATCATGATGCTGCGGCACATCTTGATGGCGCTGGCGACACCGAGTCGGTCCGAGACGGCCTTAGCGTCCAGGCCCCAGGCGGCAAGCCGCTGCGCCAGTTCGCCGGCGTGGGCGCCGCCCAGGAGCATGGGCACGCGTATGCCGTAGGGCGGCACTGAGGTCATGACCCCGGCCTCGACATAGTGCGCACCGGCCGCATCCACCAGGGCTGCCGCCTGCTGCTTGGTCGCGGGCGAGGCGGAGTTCAGGTCCAGGAACACGGTACCGGGCCGCACGAATCGCGCGGCCTCCTGGGCCACCGCCAGGGTGTTGGAGGCGGTCACCGCCGAGATGATGAAGTCGCTGGCCTCGCACAACGACTGCATGGACGCATGGGCCCGTACCTGCACCTGCTCGGCGTGCGCCCGGTGCGCCGGATCCTGCGCGAACTTCAGGTCCCAGGCGCCCACAGAGGCAACCTCCGGCTTGTCTCGCAGGCCGGACGAGAAAATCCGGCCGACCTCTCCGTAGCCGACCAGCCCGATACGTTGCAATGTCATGGCCATGCTGCGCACCGCTTACTGGCGAGGGATCCTGGCCCGGGCAATCACGTCGGACCAGCGACGGATGTCGTTGGCCAGGTGATCCCCGAGCTGCGCCGGGGTGCTGCCCTGGGCAAACAGGCTCAGTTCGGCCAGCTTCTGCCGAACGTCGGGCTGGGCCAAGGCCGCGGTGATGACGGCATTCAGGCGCGCGATCGCCGCGGGCGGAGTCTTGGCCGGCACGGACAGGCCGTTCCAGGAGGTGACGTTGAAGTTCGCAAGCGGGCCGCCCGCCTCGCGCACGGTGGCCACGTCCGGCATGGACGGACTGCGCTTGTCCCCCAGCAGGGCCAGCGGGCGCAGGGCCTTGGCGTTGATCTGGGACATCAGGGGCCCGAGGATGTCCAGCCCCACGTCGATCTCGCCCGCGCGCAGCGCGGTGATCACCGGCGGCGTGCCGTTGAACGGCACCACCTGAAAGTCGATGCCGGCAGTGGACTTGAACAGTTCGGCCGCCAGGTTCTGGGTGGTGCCCACCTGCGGCGTGCCGACATTGAGCTTGCCCGGGTTGGCGCGCGCGAACGCGAGCAGCTCCGGCAGGGTCTTGAAGCGGCTGTTCTCGGAGACGACCAGCGCCAGGTCGAAGGTCGCCAGCTGAGACACCGGCGCGAAGTCGGCCAGGGTGTCGAAGGGCAGCTGCCGGAACAGGGCCGCACTGACCGCGGTGCCGCTGGAGACCAGCAGCATCGTGTGGCCGTCAGCGTCGGCGCGCGCGACCAGCTCGCCGGCGACGATGCCGCCAGCACCCACCTTGTTCTCGACCACCACCGACTGGCCCAGCGGGCCGGAGATGGCCTGCGCGATGGTGCGTGCCGTGATGTCGGCGGCGCCACCCGGTGCGTTGGGCACGACGATACGCAGAGCCTTGCGCGGGAAGGCCGCGGGGGCCTGGGCCCGGGCGGCCAGGGGCAGC
>CAZUKC010000115.1:0-6086 GCA_964620375.1 uncultured Ramlibacter sp.
GGCCGTAGATTTCCTGGAACTCGTAGGCTTCGGTGTCGGCCGTGCCGGTCATGCCGGCGAGCTTTCCGTAGAGGCGGAAGTAGTTCTGGAAGGTGATCGAGGCCAGGGTCTGGTTTTCGGGCTGGATGGACACGCCTTCCTTGGCCTCGACGGCCTGGTGCAGGCCGTCGCTCCAGCGTCGGCCCGCCATGAGGCGGCCGGTGAACTCGTCGACGATCACCACCTCGCCGCCCTGCACCACGTAGTGCTGATCGCGGAAGTACAGGTGGTTGGCCCGCAGCGCTGCATACAGGTGGTGCATCAGCGAGATGTTGGCCGGGTCGTAGAGGGTGGCGCCCTCGGAGATCAAGCCTAGACCCAGCAGCAGTCGCTCGGCGGTCTCGTGACCGGCCTCGGTGAGAAAGACCTGGCGGCTTTTCTCGTCGACGGTGAAGTCGCCGGGCTTGATGACGCCCTCGCCGGTGCGCGGGTCGGCTTCACCTTCCTGGCGGGTGAGGTTGGGGACGATGCGGTTCATCGCCACGTACAGGTCGGTCTGGTCTTCGGCCTGCCCGCTGATGATCAGGGGCGTGCGCGCCTCGTCGATCAGGATGGAGTCGACTTCGTCGACGATGGCGTAGCTCAGGCCTCGCTGCACGCGATCGGCCACCTCGTAGACCATGTTGTCACGCAGGTAGTCGAAGCCGAATTCGTTGTTGGTGCCGTAGGTGATGTCGCAGCGATAGGCCGCCTGCTTCTGCTCGCGCGGCATCTGCGGCAGGTTCACGCCCACCGTCAGACCCAGGAAGTTGTACAGGCGTCCCATCCACTGGGCGTCGCGGTTGGCAAGGTAGTCGTTGACGGTGACGACATGCACGCCCTGGGCAGCCAGGGCATTGAGGTAGACGGGCAGCGTGGCGGTGAGGGTCTTGCCCTCGCCGGTGCGCATTTCGGCGATCTTGCCGTGATGCAGGGCCATGCCCCCGAGCATCTGCACGTCGAAGTGACGCATCTTCATGACGCGCTTGGAGCCCTCGCGCACAACGGCGAAGGCCTCGGGCAACAGGGCGTCCAGGGTCTCGCCCCGGGCCACGCGGTCGCGGAATTCCTGGGTCTTGGCGCGCAGGGCCTCGTCGCTCAGGGCCTCAAGCTGCGGCTCCAGCGCGTTGATGCGGTCCACGGTCTTTCGGTACTGTTTGAGCAAACGGTCATTGCGCGAACCGAAGATCCGGGTGAAGAAGTTCTTGGCCATGGACACGGGTGTCGCACCGGCCCCACGGGGGGACCAGGCGGCACCATCCTTTACGAGTTGTGCAGGAAGGCAAAACCGCCGCGAGTGGGCCCGGCGGTCAAACCGCGCATTTTACCCGCCGGGCGGGCCGGTGAGCCCTCTGGACCAGGCCGTACGGGATAATCGCGGTTACCCGTCCACACCCCCATGGCCAGCCCACTTCCCCGCCGTTTTCATCCGGTGACGCTGCAGCAGGCGGCCGAGGAATCCCCGACCCTGGCGGCCCTGGCCCAGCGGGCTCGGGAGTCCAGCGAGCGGCTGCAGGCCGTGCAGTCGCTGATCCCCCCCACCCTGCGGCCGGCCGTCAAGGCCGGCCCGATCGAGGGCGCACAGTGGTGCCTGCTGGTGCAGGGCAATGCGGCTGCGGCGAAGCTGCGACAGCTGCTGCCCATGCTGACGGGTCGGCTGCGGGAGCAGGGCTGGGCGGTGGAGACGATCCGCCTGAAGGTCCAGGCCTGAAGGTCCCGGCCTAAAGACCCGGCCCGACCAGGGGGCTACTGGGCGACCCAGCCGCCGTCCATGTTCCAGGCGACGCCGCGCACGTTGATCGCGGCTTGCGAGCACAGAAACACCGCCAACTCCCCGAGCTGCTCGGGGGTGGTGAACTGCTGCGACGGCTGTTTGTCCCCCAGGAGGGCAGCGGCGGCCTGGTCCACCGGGATACCCTGCGCCTTGGCGCGGTCGTCGATCTGCTTTTGCACCAGGGGCGTGAGCACCCAGCCCGGGCAGATGGCGTTGACGGTGACGCCGGTGGTGGCCGTCTCCAAGGCAGCGGCTTTGGTCAGGCCCACCAGGCCGTGCTTGGCGGCCACGTAGGCCGACTTCTGGGCCGAGGCGACAAGGCCGTGGGTGGACGCGATGTTCAGGACACGGCCCCAGTTCTTACGGCGCATGCCCGGGATCGCCAGGCGCATGGTGTGAAAGGCGCTGGAGAGGTTGATGGCCAGGATGGCATCCCACTTCTCCACCGGGAAGTCCTCGACGGCCGCCACGTGCTGAATGCCGGCGTTGTTCACGAGGATGTCGACGCCGCCGAACTCTCGCTCGGCCATGCGCATCATGTCCTCGATCTCGGCGGGCCTGGACATGTCGGCGCCGTGGTGGATCGCCTTGACGCCCAGAGCGCGGATGCGGTCGAGTGCGCCCTGCGCATCGCCGAAGCCATTGAGCACCAGGTTCGCCCCCTGGCGGGCCAGAGCCTGCGCGATGCCCAGGCCGATGCCACTGGTGGAGCCGGTGACGAGGGCAGTCTTTCCTTGGATCATGGAATCACTCCGAACGGTTTCCGAAAATTATAGGAATCGCTCAAGCCGGGGCGGCCCGCCCCGTCAGAGGTAGATCTTCTGCAGCAGCGTCATCAGCGTGGCACGCTCGCCCGCGGTGAGGCGATGGGCCACGTCCTGTTCCAGCTGCGACGCCGTCACCTCGGCCTGCGCCATCAGCGTCTCTCCGGGCTCGGTCAAGTGCAGGCCCTGGGCCCGGCCGTCGACCGGGTGCGGACGACGCACCACCAGCCCGCGCTTCTCGAAACGGTTGATCATGCCCACCAGGTTGGGAGGCAACACGCCCAGCGCACCACACAGCTGCCGGGAGGTGATGCCCGGGTTGTGGCGGATCAGGGAGAGCGCAGAGAAATCGACGGGCCGCAGCTCGTAGACGGCCATGCGCTGGAGAAAAACGCCGATCACCGTCAGCGCCGCGCGCCGGGCGTTGTAGCCGATCAGGCCCTCCAGGTAGCGGCTGTCGATCTTCTCGACGACGCCCTCGCAGGGCGGTGCAACGGCCCGTCGGCGCTGACCTGCTGACGCGTGACGGGTGCTGGCCATCAGGCCACCGCGCCGGTGCGCGCCTGCGCGCAACGAGTGTCGATGATCTGCATCCGCATGCCGAACTCGGGCAGCACATGACGCACCAGTGCCTGGCGCGGCGCCTGCCAGCGGATGCCGTGCGCGCCCGGCGTGGCGTCGATACGAGCCCAGGCTCCCTCGAGCAGGACCAGGGCAACGGCACGCAGGTAGTCGTCGGCCACCTCATAGGGCAGCTTGGGGTCGGCCGGTGCGGCCTGGACCAGGGCGGCGGTGGTGGCGTTCAGATGGCGGATACGGTCGTGGCCCGGATGGTCGGCAGGCAGTTGTGCCGCGAGATCGGCCAGGAGCTCGGCCAGGCCCTGACCCCCATCGGACAGGACCTTGCGCACCAGCAGGTCGATCGCCTGAATCTCGTTCGTGCCCTCGTAGATCATGGCCACGCGCGAGTCACGCACGATCTGCTCGATGCCCCATTCGCTGACATAGCCGTGGCCACCGAGCACCTGCAGGCAGGCGCTCGCGCCCGAAAAGGCTTGCTCGGTCCAGGCCGACTTGAGCACCGGGGTGATCAGGCTGCACCAGCGCTGCGCGCGCGCGGCGGCTTCGGGGTCGCGGGTGCCCTGGTGCCGGGCGATGTCGAGTTCGAGCGCGGTACGGTAAGCCAGCACGCGGCCGCCATCGATCCATGCCCGCTGCGTGTCCAGGATGCGGCGCACGGCGGGGTGTTCGGCGATGAAGTCGGCTTCTTCGGCGGATCGACCGCGGCCCGGAGCGCGCATCTGTCGCCGCTCCAGCGAATACGCCTGCGCCTTCTGCCACGCGGCATCCAGCAAGCCGATGCCTTGCAGGGCCACGTGCAGTCGGGCCGCGTTCATCATCACGAACATCGCGGCCAGGCCGCGGCCGGGCTCACCCACGATCCAGCAGGTGGCCTCGTCAAAGCGCATCACGCAGGTGGGGCTGCCGTGCAGGCCCATTTTTTCTTCGATGCGTTCGCAGTGGACCGCGCTGCGCGAGCCATCGGGCATGAGCTTGGGCACCAGAAACAGCGACAGGCCCTTGGGGCCAGGCGGCGCGTCGGGCAGTCGCGCCAGCACCAAGTGCACGATGTTGTCAGACAGGTCGTGCTCGCCCCCCGAAATGAAGATCTTGGTGCCCGAGAGGCGATAGGTGCCGTCGGCCTGGGGCACGGCACGGGTACGCGCCAGGCCCAGGTCGCTGCCGGCATGCGGCTCGGTCAGGCACATGGTGGCCAGCCACTCGCCAGTGGCGACCTTGTGCAGATAGCGCGCTTTCAGGTCGTCGCTGGCGTGGTGCTTGATGCACTCGTACGCGCCATGCAGCAGGCCTGGAGCCATGGTCCAGCCGTGGTTGGCGGCACTGAGCATCTCGTACAGGACGGCCTCGAGCATCGTGGGCAGGCCCTGGCCACCATCCTGCGGCGCGCTGGACAGCGCAGGCCAGCCTGCCTGCCAGAAGGCCTGATACGCATCGCGAAAACCGGGCGGCGTGGTGACGCGGCCTTGCTCGAATCGGCAGCCCACCTGGTCGCCTACCGTCTGCAGCGGTGCGACCACCTGGGCGACGAATTTGCCCGCCTCGTCCAGGACCTGCGTCATGAGGTCGCGGTCCACCTCCGCGAAAGCAGGCAGGGCCGCCAGGACATGGTCGGCCTTCAGCACTTCGAAGGCGATGAACTGGCTGTCTTCAACGCAGGGCTGGTAGTTCATGGCGATGGCGGAACGAAGGGGGTCGCAGGGGACGAGCGCCCGGGCCTAGCTACAGCGGGCCTTGATATCTGCCGGGATCGGGATGGCCTTGATCCGATCGGGTTCGCCAGGCGGGTGGATCACGAAGGCCCGGGTCTCGCGGCCTTCGCACAAGACGGTGTCGCCGCGCTGCACCACGTGCTTCTGGATAAAGACCTTGTCGCGCCATTCCTCGACGCTGGTGTGCACCTGCAGCGTCTCGCCGTAGGTGGCCGTGCGCATGAACTTGGTGTGGATCTCCAGCAGCGGTGTGCCGATGATGCCGGTGGTCTTGACCAGTTCGCGCCAGGGCGGGATGCCGCATTCCATGAAGAAGTGCAGGGAGGAGGCGTCCATCCACTTGTTGAAGTTGGGAAAGAACACGATGCCGGCGGGATCGCAGTCGCCGAACATCACCTTCACTTCGTAGATCGTGGTCTTGGACATGGCGGGGGCTCAGGCGGCTTCGGGGTTTTCGATGAGGAGGGCGATGCCTTGCCCGCCACCCACGCAGGCTGACGAGATGCCATAGCGCACCTTGGCGCGCTTCATCTCGCGCGCCAGCGTGATGGTCAGGCGCACGCCGGTGGCCGCCAGCGGATGGCCCAGGGCAATGGCGCCGCCGTTGACGTTCAGCCGCGCCAGGTCTAGGCCTAGCTCGCGTGCGACGGCCAGTGTCTGCGCGCCTTGCGCCTCGTTGATCTCCAGGCGGCCGATCTGGTCCAGGGTGAGACCCGTGCGTTCCAGGAGCAGGCGGATGGCCGGGGCGGGGCCGATACCCATGATCTCGGGCGGCACGCCCACGGCAGCCGCAGCGACGACGCGGCCCAGGGGTTGGCGACCGGCGTGCTGCGACCAGGCGCGGGCGTAATCGCCCGACGCCACGACGGAGGCCGCTGCGGCATCGACCAGCGCGGAGCTGTTGCCGCCCGTCTGCACGCCGCCCTCGTAGACGGGCTTGAGCTTGGCCAGCACCTCCACTGGCGACGGGCGGGCATGGGTATCGGCGATGACCTCGGTGACCTTGCCTTGCAGGCGGATCCCGCGGGGGTTGTAGCCCTCGAGCTCGAACTTCTCGGTGACCACCGGCACGATCTCGCCGGCATGGAAGCCGGATTCCTGCGCAGCCACCGCCTTGGCGAAGGAGTCGGACGCGAACTGATCGACCTCCTCGCGGGTGATGCCGTACTTGCGCGCGAGGTTCTCGGCGGTCTGGATCATGTTGATGCCGGGGGCCGGATCCTTCAGGGCTTCCCACAT
>CAZUKC010000116.1:0-6080 GCA_964620375.1 uncultured Ramlibacter sp.
TTCACCCGTCCAAGTACTGGCGCAACAACCTGGAGCAGACCCTCGGCCTGCTGGATGCGATGCAGGAAAGCGGACTGCCGCCCTTCATCTTTTCATCGACAGCCGCGGTGTTCGGAACGCCACGTGAAACCCCGATCCGCGAGACGCATCCGCTGCGTCCGATCAACCCCTACGGCCACAGCAAACTGGCTGTCGAATACCTACTACAGGACTACGCCCAGGGCCATGGCCTGCGCTTCATCAGCCTGCGCTATTTCAACGCGGCGGGCGCGCACCCCGACGGCTCTCTGGGCGAGCGCCATGTGCCAGAAACGCACCTCATCCCGCTGGTGTTGCAGGCGGCCCGCGGCCGCCGCGCGCAGATCGCACGCTTCGGATCCCGCCACGCCACGCCCGACGGCTCCTGTATCCGCGACTACATCCATGTCCAGGACCTGTGCACTGCACACCTGCTGGCCCTTGAACGCCTGCTGGCCGGTGGCGCCAGCGACACCTACAACCTGGGCAACGGCCAGGGACACTCGGTGAACGACGTGATCGCAGCGGCCCGACGCGTCACAGGTCGGTCTATACCGGTGCACGATGCGCCCGCGCGCGTCGGCGATCCGCCGGTGCTGGTGGCCGATGCCACGCGGGCACGACAGGAACTGGGCTGGAAGCCGAAGTATCCGGACCTGGACAGCATCCTCGCGCACGCCTGGCAGTGGGAGTGCCGCCAGCCGGCCACTCCCGCCTGAAGGTCGACGCACGCCAGCCCGAGGGCGCGCGCCGCCTAGAGCAGCACGATGTCGTACTGGTCCTGACCCATGGCGGTATCACTTTGCAGCGAGATGGGCTTGCCGATGAAGTCGGACAAGCCGGCCAGGTGCTGGCTCTCCTCGTCCAGGAACAGTTCCACCACCTTGGGCGACGCCACGATGCGGTACTCGCGCGGGTCGAACTGGCGGGCCTCGCGCAGGATCTCGCGCAAGATGTCATAGCAGGCGCTGCGAGCCGTGCGTACCTGCCCCGTGCCCTGACAGGCCGGACAGGGCTCGCACAGCACGTGGGCAAGCGATTCGCGGGTGCGTTTGCGGGTCATCTCCACCAGACCCAGCTGCGAGAAGCCGCCCGCCATGGTCTTGACCCGGTCGCGGGCCAGGTGCTTGTGCAATTCAGCAAGCACCGCCTCGCGGTGGTCGGCCCGCTGCATGTCGATGAAGTCCACGATGATGATGCCGCCCAGGTTGCGCAGCCGCATCTGGCGCGCGATGGCCTGGGCCGCCTCCAGGTTGGTCTTGAAGATGGTCTCGTCGAAATTGCGTGCGCCCACGAAACCACCGGTGTTCACGTCCACCGTCGTCAGCGCCTCGGTCTGGTCCACCACCAGGTAGCCGCCAGACTTCAGATCGACCCGGCGACCGAGCGCGCGGTTGATCTCGTCGTCGATCGCGTACAGGTCGAAGATCGGGCGCTCGCCCTTGTACAACTGCAGCCGTCCCACCGCTGCCGGCATGAACTCCTGGCCAAAGGCCTGCAGCCCGGCGAACTGCTCGCGCGAGTCGATGCGGATGGTCTGGGTCTCGTCACTCACCAGATCGCGCAGCACGCGCTGCAGCAGGCTCAGGTCCTGATGCAGGAGAGATCCGGGCGGCAAGGTCGTGGCAGCCTGGCGGATGCGGGTCCAGGTCTTGCGCAGGTAGGCGATGTCCTCGGACAGCTCGGCGTCCGAGGCGTCCTCCGCGTTCGTACGCAGGATGAAACCACCGCCTGCGCCACTGGCGGCCGTGCCCGCCAGGGCCTGCAGGCGCGCGCGCAGCGCATCGCGCTGGGCGGGGGGAATCTTCTGCGAGACGCCGACATGGTCGTCCTGCGGCAGATGCACCAGCAGGCGTCCCGCGATGCTGACCTGGGTGGACAGGCGCGCGCCCTTGGTACCGATCGGGTCCTTGATCACCTGCACCATCAGGGGCTGACCCTCGAACACCTGCTTTTCGATCGGCACCACCGGCTGCGACTGCCGGCCAGCGCTCAGGCTCTCGCCCTCGGGGGTGGGCTGCCACACGTCGGCCACATGCAGGAAGGCGGCGCGCTCCAGGCCGATGTCGATGAAAGCGGACTGCATGCCCGGGAGCACGCGGGCCACCTTGCCCAGGTAGATGTTGCCCACCAGGCCCCGTTCAAGGGTGCGCTCGACGTGCAACTCCTGCACGGCGCCGTTCTCGACGATGGCCACGCGGGTCTCCTGTGGAGACCAGTTGATCAGGATGTCTTGCTGCATGCCCATAGAACTTCAATGGCCGGGTGCGTGGCCCGGAAAACGCAGAACTACTTCAGGACGCCGAAGGCGCGCAGCAGGCCTGCGGTCTCGTGCATCGGAAGGCCCATGATGCCAGAGTAGCTGCCGTCGATCCGCGTGACATACATGGCGGCCCGGCCCTGAATCGCGTACGCACCAGCCTTACCCAGCGGCTCGCCGGTGGCCACGTAGGCTCGGATGCCGGCCGGTGTCATCGCCTCGAAGGTCACGCGCGAGGTACTCAGGACCTGTAGCCGCCGGCGCGCCGTGCCCACGGCTACAGCGGTGAGCACCCGGTGGGTGGCGCCCGCCAGCTCCGAGAGCATGCGCGCGGCATCGGTCGCGTCCTGTGGCTTGCCGTAGATACGCCGTCCCAGGGCCACCGTGGTGTCCGAGCACAACACCGGCGCCGGCGACAGGCCGCGGCGCTTCAGGCGCGCCAGCGCCGCGTCCAGCTTGAGCGCGGTGACCCGCTGCACATAGCGCGCAGGCGCCTCCCCCGGGAGCACCGCCTCGATTGCCTCGGCATCCTCGCAGGCGTCGGGCAGCAGCAGCTCGTAGGCTACGCCCAGTTGCTCGAGCAACTGGCGCCGCCGCGGACTCTGTGAAGCGAGGTAGAGGAAGGGGGCGGTCATTCGCGGTGATAGGGGTGGTTGGCGTTGATGGACCAAGCCCGGTACAGCTGTTCGACCAACAGCACCCGCACCATCGCATGCGGCAGGGTCAGGTCGGACAGGCGGATGCGTTCGTGCGCCGCCTGCCGAAATGCAGGCTCCAGCCCGTCGGGACCGCCGATCACGAGCGCCACGTCGTCGCCCTCCCCTTGCCAGGCCTGAAGCTTGGCCGCCAGGGCCTGGGTGGTCAGGGGGGTACCGCGCTCGTCCAGGGCGACAACCCGCGCCCCGCGCGGAATCTGCGCCTCGATGCGTTCACGCTCGGCCGCGAGCAGCGTGGGCACCGTGCGGGAAGCGCGCGGCTCGGTCTTGACCGCGCGCAGCTCCAGCTTCAGTTCAGGGGGGAAGCGCTTGGCGTAATCGTCCCAGGCCGTCTGCGCCCAGTCCGGGACGCGCTGGCCCACGGCCACCACGCACAGCTTCATGCCTTGCGGCTGGCAGCGCCGGTGGAGGCTTTCTTCGCAGCCGCCTTCTTGGCCGGGGCCTTGGCGGTGGCAGGCCTGGCCGCCGACTTCACTGGCGCCTTGGCCGCGCCTGCGGCCCTGCGGCGGGCGGCTTTCTTGGCCTCGGCCTTTTTCTTGGCGGCGGGGGAGCGGGCCGCTTCGTCGGCGGCCTTGGCGGCCGTCTTGGCCGCGCTGCTGCGACGCAGCGAGGTGGGTGCCGCCTTCTTCGTGGCCGGTGCCGCCTTGGGCGCAGGCGCTGCAGGTTTGGGCGCGCCGAGCTTTAGCCGCACCGGCTTCTCACCCCAGATGTCCTCGAGGTGGTAGTAGGTGCGGATGGCCGGCTGCATGATGTGGGCCACAGCGGCGCCGCAGTCCACGATGATCCACTCGCCGTTGTCCTCGCCCTCGATACGCGGCTTGGCAAAGCCGGCGTCACGCACAGCGTCGCGCACGCTGGCCGCCAGGGCCTTGGTCTGGCGGTTAGAGGTGCCCGAGGCCACGATCACCCGCTCGAATAGTGGCGACAGATGCTCGGTATTAAAGACCCGGATGTCCTGCGCCTTGACGTCCTCCAGCCCCTCCACGATGGCACGCTGCAGGCGCTGGGTGTCTTTCTTCGCGGTGGATTCTTGGGTCATCAGGCAGGCAGGTAAAGGTGGTGTTGATCAATATAACGCGCGACCGACGCAGGAACCAGATGGTCGATCCCGAGGCCGCTGGCACGACGGGCGCGGATGTCGGTGGCGCTGACCGGCAGGGGCGGCAAGGCGATCGGCACCCACTGCCCTGCGGGCAAGCAGGAGGCGTCCACGGTGCCGGCAGGCTCGTCGGCACGGGGCCGGACCGCTACTGAAATTATAGCGAGGCGGGCGATCTCGTCGCTTTCGCGCCACTGGTCGAAGGTATCGGCCTGGTCCGCGCCGATCACCAGCACCAGCGTGTCCTGTGGATGCTCGTGATGCAGCTCGCGCAGGGTGTCGATGGTGTAGGTCGGGCCGTCCCGCTGCAGCTCGCGATCATCGATTACCACCCCCGGCAGGTCGGCAAAGGCCAGCCGCGCCATCGCGAGACGATGGCCGGCAGCACTGAGGGGCCGCGCCTTGTGCCAGGCGCTACCGGTGGGAAACACCCGAAGCTCGTCCAGCGCCAGCTGTGACAGCGCCGCTCGCGCCAGCGCCACGTGCGCAATGTGCGGGGGGTCGAACGCGCCGCCGAAGAGGCCTAGGCGGCGCGCTGCGCTCACACCCACTCCCGCGGCACGATGAACTTGCGGTACAGGTCGTCCTCCGGCGTGCCGGGCTCGGGCTGGACCTGGTAGGCCCAGCTGGCCAGGGGCGGCATGGACATGAGGATGGACTCGGTGCGTCCACCCGACTGCAGACCGAAGTGCGTGCCACGGTCCCAGACCAGGTTGAACTCGACATAGCGCCCGCGTCGATACAGCTGGAAATTGCGTTCGCGCTCGCCATAGGGCGTGTCCTGGCGTCGCTGGACGATGGGCAGGTAGGCCTCGTTGAAGGCGTCCCCCACCGCGCGCATCATGGCGAAGCTGCGTTCCTGCCCCAGCTCGGAGAAGTCGTCGAAGAAGACACCGCCCACGCCACGCTGCTCGCCGCGGTGCTTGAGGGTGAAGTACTCGTCGCACCATTTCTTGAAGCGCGGGTACTTGTCCTCGCCAAAGGGCGCCAGCGCGTCACGGCAGGTGCGGTGAAAGTGCCGGGCGTCTTCCTCGAAGCCGTAGTAGGGCGTGAGGTCCATGCCGCCGCCGAACCAGCACACCGGCTCGGCGCCGGCTGGCGTGGCGGCGATCATGCGCACGTTCAGGTGCACGGTAGGCACATAGGGGTTGCGCGGGTGAAACACCAGCGACACGCCCATGGCCTCAAAGGGCGCGCCCGCCAGCTCCGGGCGGTGCTGCGTGGCCGAGGGCGGCAGCTTCGGGCCGGTCACGTGCGAGAAGCCGCAGCCCGCGCGCTCGAAGACCTGACCGTTCTCCAGAATCATGGTGACGCCGTTGCCCTGCAGGGTTTCGCCCGCGGGCTTCTCCCAGGTGTCGGACAGGAAACGGTGGCCATCAGCCTGCGCGATGCCGTCGGTGATGCGCTTTTGCAGGCCCAGCAGGTAGTCACGTACGCTGGCAATCGGGTTCATGGAATCAGCCCTTCACGGCCCGATGGCCGATGTCGGTGCGCCACTGGGCGCCGTCAAAGGAAATGCCCCGCAGGACCTCGTAGGCGCGTACCTGGGCCGCCTTGACCGTGTCCGCCAGCGCAGTCACGCACAGCACGCGCCCGCCATGGGTCACGGTCTGCCCACCCTGTCGCGCCGTGCCTGCATGGAACACCATGGCATCGGGCGTCTCGGCGGGCAGGCCGTGGATCACATCGCCCTTGCGCGGGTCCATGGGGTAGCCGCCGGCCGCCATCACCACGCCCAGCGCGGTGCGTCGGTCCCACTGCAGCTCGATCGCGTCCAGCCCGCCCGCGGTGGCGGCCATCATGACCTCCACCAAGTCGGACTTCAACCGCATCATGATCGGCTGCGTCTCGGGGTCGCCCATGCGGCAGTTGAATTCGAGCGTCTTGACCTGGCCCTGGGTATCGATCATCAGGCCTGCGTAGAGGAAGCCGGTGTAGGGGATGCCGTCTTTCTCCATGCCACGGATGGTGGGCAGGATCACCTCGC